>CALCNF010000495.1 GCA_937897815.1 uncultured Pseudomonadota bacterium
ACGCAGTCCACGTTCCAGCGCATGGCGTTCGGTGACCCGCAGGCCAACTTGGCTGAGTGCGCGATTCACGGTTCTGCAGCGTTCTACGTCGAGCGCGAGACCGAATAAGACTGCACGCACCCCCACGCGGGGGTGACCAGGTCTGAGAAAAGCAGGAGGCGGTCCCCCAGGGGGCCGCCTCTTGTGTTTTGGGGGAAGCGGTCGAGAGGACGATCCTGAGCGCTGGTCTGGTATGCTGTGACGCACCATGAGGGCGTCTCTTCTCCAAGTCCGTCTCGCTGCGCTCCTGAGCGCCGCGCTGCTCCTGCTCGGCGCTCCCGCGCTGGCCGCGGTCGGCTGTGCCCTGACGAATCCGGAAGATGACCTTCGATCCTTCTTCCCTGAGATGACGGACTTCTCTACCCGGTATCTCACCTTCCAGGCCCAGGCGCCTGAGCGCCACGCCCTGCTCTCCAAGGGCCTGGGCGACGCCCTGGACCCCGTATATGAGACCTCGGACGTGCCCTACACGCTGTACGCGGTGCGGGCCAACGGGAAGAGCCTGGGCTATGTGTTTGGCGCCAACCAGCGCGGGACCTACTCCAACATCCAGGTGATCGCGGTGACCGAGGCGGACCTCTCGCTCAAGAACGTCTACCTCCAGAAGATCCGCTCTCCTCTCTGGGAGACCTTTCGATCCGAGGCCTTCAGCGAGGCCCTGTCTGGCCTGAGCCTCGAGACTTATCCGACTCTGAGCGCCTGCTACGTTGAAGGTCGCTGCGATCCCGAGACCGTCGCTGACCCGACCGGCGGTAAGGAGAGCGGAGATTTTCGGGCGATCTTGAGAGCGCTCGCCAAGCTCCACGTCCTCTCAAACCTGCTCCTGGAGCCGGGCGTAGAGCGGGCGGGGCGCGACGCGCAGGCCCGTTCCGAGCGTATCACCTCCTGGTGGCACGGAGAGCCCACTGGCCGGGCGATCGTAGAGCCACGCTGGAGCTCGATCCAGCGCGCGCCGTGGTCACAGGATGAGCCGGTCATCCTCTGGAGATCCGGTGCACAGAGCGTGATCATCCCCTTGTCGGTCCTCGCGACACACCCAGTGGTGAACGCGGAGGTCGACGGTCGTGAGGTCGCGTTCACCTGGTCGCCCTACCAGAACACCATCGTGGCGCTGGAGAGACCGAGCGACATGCACTTCGAGCCGACGACTGAGCTGCTCCACGGTGTGATGTTGGTCACAGGAAGCGATGATCGAACCCAGTGGTCACCGGCGCTCGCGGCTGCGGTGCGCGGCCTCGGAATGAGTCGCTCCACGGCCCTGGTCGCTGGTCCCGTGCGCACCAGCTTCGCGCAGGCCTCTCGTGTCGCGCCCTCGGCCCGCGTCCTGTTGAGTGACCCTCGCGACGAGGTCCAGACCCTGGTTCGAGTTCGGGAGCGCCTCCAGGCGCGGCACCCGACGGACTCTCCGGGGAAGCGCGCGGTGGTGGTGGGCGTCGGGGAGATGCGGCATGGCTTCATCTTCCCGGAGGACGTGACAGGGATCACGAGGGCCCGTATCGCCGGTAAGAGCATCGCGCTGATTCATCAGGGCGACTTCCGCGCGGCCTACCTCGAGGACCCCTCCAGGGGTCTGATCGCGCTGGGCACCGATCCCTTCAGCGGCGCTCCCAGGATCTGGAACCCCTCCCAGAGCACCCTCCACGAGGGCATCACTGGCGGGGTGCTTCATGGACCCTCGAACGCTCGCCCGCTGGAGCCTGTGGCCCTCTACGGGCTTGCCGCTGACGCCTACCGGGCCCTGCACCCCGGGATGCCTCTGAGCCCGATCAGCCCTCGCTGAGTCGGCCAGCTTCCACGTGAACTCGACGCGCCCAGTTGGCGCGATCCGCCAGCTTGCCATCATGGGAGGCCATGACGACGGTGGCTCCGGTCGCCTCGGACAGCGCGAAGAGGTGGTCCAGGGTCGCGCTCGCGTGCCTCGGGTCGAGGCTCGCGGTCGGCTCATCAGCGAGCACCAGACGCGGTCCGTTCGCGAACGCGCGCGCTAGCGCGACCCGCTGCCGCTCACCGCGGCTCAGCCGTCGCACAGGGATATCCAACCGGTCCTCAAGGCCGAGAGGCGCGAGCAGGGCGTCCAGGGTATGGGCTGGGGTGCCTCCGCGCGCGCAGCGCACGATGTCGAGGTTCTGACGGGGCGAGAGGCTCTCCAATAAATGGAAGTCCTGGAAGACAAAGCCCACATGATGAAGTCGGTGCGCCGCTAGATCTCCTCGGCCCGTGAGCAACTCACCCGAGAAGAGCACTTGCCCATTGGAGGGTTCTAGGAGCGCTCCGGCGATGTTCAGAAGCGTCGTCTTCCCCGAACCTGAGGGGCCTTGGATCAGGATGTGCTCGCCCTCCGCGATGCTCAAGCTCACCTCAAGCAGCACCTGATGCGATCCGAAGGAGTGGGCCACACCCTTCAGCTCGAGAAGTGGAGCGCTCATCACCCCCCCCTCAGGCCGCTCAGGTCGCCGAGGCTCCTCAAGCGGAGCACAGGAACGAGGCTCGTAATTAAGGACAGCACCAGAGCGCCTAAGAGCACCATACCGGCGACCTCCGGACGAATCTCGACCAGCGTTCCACCTGGGATGTAGGGGAGATAATCGGCGAGGAGCGCGCCGCTGGGTCCACCCGCTATGGAGGCGATGAGCAGCCCAATCACCGTCCCCCCTCCGACCAGGAGCAGGCTCTCCACGGCCGCCGCCGTCATCAGCGATGTGCGCGGCAAACCGATGGCGTGCAGCGCCGTGAAGCGCGAGTGGTCTGCGATCACGCGCAGCAACGAGGTGTTGACCAAGACGGCCCCAGCCAGGAGGGCCAGGACCAAAGCCAGGAGGGCTACGACGTCCTTCATGCCGACCATGGCCCGTCGCAGGGCCGCCTCTACCTGGGAGAGGCTCACGACCTGAAGCTCGGCCTCAGCGTGGTAGCGCTCGCGAAGGGCCTCCGCGTCCGCCGCTCGCTCTGGATCGGTCTGAACGCCTACGCCCGTGAGCTTGCCCTCAAGTCGAAAGAGGGTCTGCACCTGCGCCAGAGGCAGCAGGGTCGCTCCGTCCATCTGGGTTCCCGTTCTCTTCAGGACTCCCAGGACGCGGGTCTTGATGGGCTCCCGGCCTGAGCCTCCTGGTATCAGAAACGCGTCTCCCGCGTGCCGGGACTCGAACTCGGCCGCCTCATAGCCCAGGATCACGCCCTCAGCCGCAGCCTCGCCGCCGTCCTCTGGAAACCACTCCCCTTCCTCCATGGAGAGCCGCAGGGCCTTGAAGAGCCCCGGGCTCACGCCCTTGTAGATCGCCATCCCCTCGGGGTTGGAGGGCTCTCGAACGGGGTGAATCAGAGTGGGGTGTGTCGCCACGACCGTCGGATCCGCGCGGAGCCGCTCCACCACGCCGTCAGGCATGTAGCGAAGTCCCACGCCCCCACGCAGCATGAGGGTCGCCGCCTCATATGGGCAGCCCTTGGCCGTGATGAGGAGATCATATCCCATCCGGTCTACGTCCCGCCGAACCGCCGATTCATAGCCGGAGAGGAACCCGAGCAGGGTCGTGACGACGAAGGTCGCCGCGGCCACCCCCAGCACGCTAGAGAACGAGATCCAGGGGTTCGCCCGGATGTTGGCCAAGGGCCAGATCAGCGCGTACTTCTTCACGGCCAGACCGCCGCGCTCTTGGCCACCAGGCGAGCGTCACCACCCTCGGCCTTGTAGGCGCCCTCGATGACGGCGCGCTTTCCCGTGGAGTCCACAGGCACCGTGAACCGAGAGCCCTGCTCCAGATCCACGTACACCATCGCCTCGCCTTCGGTCAGGTAGAACCAACAGCCCATGGTCTTGCAGACACGACCGATGGTCC
>CALCNF010000496.1 GCA_937897815.1 uncultured Pseudomonadota bacterium
AGGCAGGTAGTGGGGGTCGTAGTTTCGGACCTCCGTGCGGAAACGCAGGGCGTGAACGGTCTTCTTGCCCAGGTTCATGCGGAACAGGTTGCCCCAGGTAAAGCCGCCCGCTCGAACGGCCTCCGTGTAGGGCGCCCCGTCCTCTTTGGTCAGCTCAGACTCCACCGGTAGGCCGGTCTCCAGAAAGCTCTGGTCGAAGTACATCTTCCAGTCGAGCTCGCGTTTGTCGACGAGCTTGAACTCCAGATCGAGGCCGTATCCGATGACTCCGATGCCATGGTATTCCGGCTGGAACGTGTCCTGGTTCACCTGGATCTCGGTCAGGCGCCGCCCGTCTTCATCGACGTCATAGATATCGAGCCGGTTGCGCATGGGCGCATCGACGTCGCCGACCACCGTGATGCCCAGCGAGAAGGAGCGAAGGAAGAAGTTGTCTCGGTCGATGATCGACAGGGGCTTGAGGAAGACCAGGACACCGAGGACCGAGGGCCCCGTGATGTTGTTCACGTAGGTCTCGCCGCCGACGTAATCGCCAAACGCGTCCAGCTGCAGACTCACCTGGGTCGTGTTGAGGTTCAGGTTCGGGTTGTACCGCTTGAGGAGCACTCCGTGACCGATGGTGTTCGCCGTGAAGGAGTTCACGTCGAGGAAGAAGCGGGACTCCTTGCCACCAAAGCGCAAGAAGCGCAGCACCTGGGCGTAGTCACTGACCTCATCCCAATCCTCGTTTCGGAACACGCCGATGTTCTCCCACTTCTCGGCGAGGCGGTTGTCGAGCAGCTCGAAGCGGACCGGGACACCGAAGCTCATGGACAGGTCTTTGGTGCCGACCTTGCGCGTGTAGTTGATCTCGGGGCGGGCGGCTCCATAGAAGACCTCGCCGATTCGCTCGATTCCGACGATGATTCCAAAGCGGTTCTTCCAGGGCACCAGACCAACGCCCCCGATGTTCCCAAGCTCGCCCTCGACGAACTCAGGCTCCTCGACCACGCTGCGGTTCTCCGCCGGGATCTCCTCGGTGGCCTCGCCCTCGGGGCTCTGCTCCGCCGGCTCTTCGCTGTCCTCAGGCTCGGACGCGGGCTCCTCGGCCTTCATCGGCGGTGGAAGCTGAACTTCGGCCTTGTTGGACTCTACCTCAGCGGGCTTCTCGGCAGGGGCCTCGACGGCCGGCTCAGCCTTCTTGAGGGGGGGGAGCGTAACCTGCTTCGGGGTCGACTGAGGCTCCTCGGCCTCTTCCTCGCCGTCCTCCTCCTCTTCAACCTCTTCGTACTCCGCCTCTTCGTCGTCCTCTTCGTCGTCCTCGGCCTCTTCCTCGTCCTCCTCGTCCTCTTCCTCGTCCTCCTCCTCCGTCTCCTCTTCAGTCTCCTCTTCAGGAGCCTCGGTCGGCGCGGGGGGGGCTTCGGTGGGTGGAGCGCTCTCGGGTGGAGTCTGGGCGAGCGCTGAGCTCGCCGTGATGAGGCAGATCACAAGCCACGCCATCAGCGTCACGAGCGCGATCCTCCCCATGCCTGCACGCGCGCGAGTGCTCGCGCCGGATTCCCTCTGTACCGGTGTCATCGGCCCTACCTTTACTCGTCTCGTCATGGCGGCTCGCGGGCGCACGCAAAACGGACGCGTCCTTCCCCCCCGAGCAGGCCGAGTTTGGCTCAGACCTGAATAAGCTTCAAGGGCTTCGGTGACAAGCTGGCCCCAAGGGGAGCCAACCGCTCAACTCACTCGACTCGGTCGAGCCCCTGGAGGGTCCACCTGTCTTGCGTCCAGTGATAGGAGAATACGAGGCCCTTGGCGCCACGGACCTCTCCTACTGTGCCGACCTGGCTGGTGTTCTCCTCGGTGGCCTCCACGCTCGCGAGGGCCTCCATGAGCCACCGACCTTCACCCTTATGAAGGGCGTCTCGATCGTAGGTTCGGACGTCGAGCCCGTGATCGCGGAGCCAGACCGATGGCGTCGTCCCGGCCGCCTCCAGTCGGTCTTCGTCTCTCCACAGCTTCACCAGCAGGGCATGGGCGGCGGCGACCTGACCGACCCGCTGCTCACCGCACGGACCGCCTTGGCCGGCGGTCACCACGCGGACCCGAAGTTGCTCGTTCTCGTCCAGGCCCAGGGTCAGCTCTCGGGTTCGAGCGCTGCAGGCGTCTCCAACGCCGGCCTGTTCGTGGAAGGTGACGGTCGAGTCGCCCCGTGGGCTCTTTACCATCGCCACCGAGAGGTTGCTCAGGGAGACGGGTTGACCGAGCCCACCGCGCGCTTCGGGCCAGGCGCTCCGCTGGACGGGCGACGGAGAGCCGTCTCCCCCGTTCATCCCCGTGAACGACTCGTGCAGGAGCGCGACGAACTTGGCGGTGTCCTTCTCCTCGACAGCGCTCTTCCAGGGCCCCAGAACGAACGCACGGGCCGCCTTCGCGCCCTGGGCCTGGTCGCCCTCGAGGCGGGCCGGGCTCGCGCTGTCTTGGGGTGCGATCAGCCGCGCTGCCGGTCGTCTGCCGTCGATCTCGCTGTCGTCCGACTTTGTCGCGCCGAGGTCGATCCCTGCGCGCTCTCGACGAACCGTCTCGAGCGGTGGGTCTTCGGCCTGCGCCTGGGCTGGAGCCTTCGCCTCAGGCCCCTCGGGGGCGGGAGTCGCGGCGGGGGTTGGCGCGGTTGAATCGGCGCCCTTACACCCCCACAGGCCTGCGCAGAGGATCCAAACGGTGACTATCCAGAGGCGGTTCATCGGCTCTCCCGGTCCAGTGACTCAGACGCCACGATCGATCCCGGCCGCCCGTCGGTCAAGCCTGGTGACCCACGATGGATCGTACTTGGCCTCTGAAGGACGTTCACGGCCCGCGCTCGGGGTGGTATATCACCGGTCCTCACGAACGAATTGGAGGCCACCATGGGGCTCACCTACCGCGACGCCGGTGTCGATATCGACGCGGGTGAAGACCTTGTCGCTCGAATCGGTCCTCTGGCCGCCGCCACCCATCGACCGGGAGTCCTGAGCGGCATCGGCGGGTTCGGCGGGCTCTTCGGGCTCTCGGAGGCCGGCTATGAAGATCCGGTCCTCGTGAGCGGAACCGATGGTGTCGGGACCAAGCTCAAGCTCGCGTTTGCTCTGGACCGTCACGACACGGTGGGCATCGATCTCGTCGCCATGTGCGTGAACGACATTCTCGTCTCGGGCGCCGAGCCCCTCTTCTTTCTCGACTACTTCGCGACCGGTAGCCTAAAGCCATCGGTTGGAGCGGACGTGGTCGCAGGGATCGCTGAGGGTTGCCGCCGCGCCGGCTGCGCGCTGCTCGGCGGAGAGACCGCCGAGATGCCCGGCATGTACACCGATGGAGAGTACGACCTGGCTGGCTTCGCGGTTGGCGCCGTCGAGCGGGATCGCATCCTGGACGCGTCCAACGTACGGCAGGGAGACGTCCTGCTCGGACTGGCCTCCAGCGGCCTGCACTCCAACGGCTACAGCCTGGCGCGTCGGGCCCTGCTCGAGGCCCGAGGCCTTGAGCTCGCGAGCCCCCTTGAGGGGACAAACGTCACCCTGGGCGAGGCGCTCCTTGAGCCGACGCGGATCTATGTCCGACCGGTTCGGGCCGCCCTCGACGCCCATCCGGGCGCGATCCACGCTCTGGCGCATATCACCGGCGGTGGACTGGTCGACAACCTGCCTCGAGTCCTCCCCGAGGGCACGGAGGCGGAGCTCGCCTGGGGGAGCTGGCCTGAGCCCTCCATCTATGCGTCCTTGCGCGCGTGCGAGATCGAGGAGTCGGAGCTGCGCCGGACCTTCAATCTGGGGATCGGTATGGTCGTGATCGTGGAGGCGTCCTCCGCGGCGTCTGTGGCCGCGACGCTCCGCGACGCGGGTGAGGTGGTCTACGAGATCGGAAGGGTCGCAGGGACACCGGCATGAACCGCTTCGCGATCCTGTTCAGCGGGCGTGGCTCGAACCTCGAGGCGATCCTGCAGCATTGGTCGCGCCCTGAGGAGAACCCCGATACCCGTTTGAGCACACCGGTCCTGGCGCTGAGCAACCGACCGGACGCCCAGGGCCTGGAGCGTGCCCGGGCCGCCGGGCTGCCTGCGAAGGTCATCGATCACAAGTCCTTTGCTCATCGTGAGGCCTTTGAGGGCGCGATGATCGAGGCCCTCGACGAGGTCGAGGCCGAGTGGATCGTGTGCGCTGGATTCATGCGTGTCCTGACGCCGAGTTTCCTCAAGCGTTACGAGGGGCGCGTTCTGAACACCCACCCCTCCCTTTTGCCCGCGTTCCCGGGTATCAACGCCCCCGAGCAGGCCATCGCGGCCGGGGTGACGGTGAGCGGATGCACCGTTCACTTCGTCGATGACGGAGTGGACACCGGTCCCATCATCGCTCAAGGCGTGGTCCCCGTGCGCCCCGGGGACGACGGCCAGGTCCTCGGCGATCGCATTCGAGCCGTGGAGCACGACCTCTACCCCCGCGCTATCGCCCGGGTCCTCTCGGGACAGGTCCATCGTGAGGGCCGCTCCGTCGAGGTGAAAGGGCCTCCTCTGGGGCGCTCATGAGAACGCGACGGTCGGCCTCGTACCACATCCTCGTCATCGGCGATGATGTCGCAAGCCTGGCCTACGCGGCGATGGCGGCGCGAGCTGGATACCGGGTCGGCGTCCTGGGTCAGGACACGCCACGCGGGACCTATGAGCTGCAGGGCCACGTCTTTCCCCGAGAGCCCCAGCGGACCGTCGGGTTCTTAAGCTCCCCGGCGGTCAACGCCGTGTTTCGAGACCTCTCCATGGGCATGGAGATGCGCAACCTGCCCAGGCCTGACGCGACCATCCTTCAGTACGTTCGCCCAGACAGCCGGGTGGATGTCTCGCTGGAGTACGAGCGCTGGATGGCCGAGCTGGAGCGGGAGCTCCCCGACGGCGGACGTGCGCTCCGTCGATTTGAGTCCTGGGCCGCGCAAGTGACACGCCAGACGGACGCGCTGATCTCGAGTGACCTCGTCTTGCCGACCGTGGGCCTGCGGGCCTCCTCGCGGTACCAGCGAGCCCTTGGGGATCAGGCCAACCTGGTGCTCGGGCGGGCGCCCGAGGGGGTGGCCCCCTTGGATTCGGGTGCTGATGGGGGTGCCAGCCGCGGGCTGGTCCTCGGCGCGCTCCAGCACCTGACGACCCTGAGCACCCAGCCCCTCGCGCCGCTGACCATCGCGCGGCTTTGGACCCAGTTGAAGACCGGAATGACGGCGGTCCCTGGTGGCGCGGACGCCCTGCGCGCGCTCTTCATCGAGCAGCTCAGGGAGCAGTGCGGCACTTACCGGGACTCGGCGAAGGTCGCTCGGGTCATTATGAAGCGCGGGCGGGTCACCGACGTGGTCCTCGAAGAGCGTGACGAGATGCTCGGCTGTGAGCTGCTCGTGAGCGGGCTTTCGCCCGAGGTCTTCTTCCCGATCCTCGGTGGGGCGATGCGCCGAGATAAACACCAGCAGGCCGTCGCAGGTCGCGAGCCCTCTGCGTGGAGACTGACGGTGAACATCGCCGTGGATCCCCGTGTCATCCCCGTCGGCATGGCGAGTGAGGTCCTCGTGATCGGATCGGAGCGAGGTCCCCTCGACGGAGATAACAACCTGTGGATCTCTCGCCCTGGCGCCTCCTTGCCGGTGGGCGCGGCGGCCCGCGATGGGCAGCCGGGTCGCGGAGTGCTCTCCGTGACGGCCTTGATGCCCGCACGGGGCCTCTCCCCGAGGCCCGCCCGCGTCCGCGCCCTCGTCGACGCTGTTGTCGATCGGGTCCGAGGTCTTATCCCTTGGCTCGATGATCACCTGGAGCTGGTGGACTGTCCGGCGCTGCGCACCGATCTCAACACTGGTGAGGACGTCCTCGACATGAGCGCCCTGGTCCCGATTCACGACCGCGCCCACGAACGAACCCTGGGCGTGGGTGAGTACGATGGGCGCACAGGAACCAAGAATGTTCTCCTGTGTGGGCGCGGTCGCTTCGGAGGTCTCGGTCTCGAAGGAGAGTGCATGGCGGCCATACAGACCTTGGAGTTGACTCGCGAGCGAGCGCCTCTGAAGTCAGGTCTGCGTTGACCGCCGGCGGCCGGGCGGGCACTCTGAGCGCGCTGTGACACGTTTAACGCCCATCTTCTCTATCTGTGTCTTCGGGGTCCTCGCGATGATCTTCGCGAACCCGGCGCTGGCCAGTGGCCCCGACAAAGCGGAGACGGTTCAGTGGGCTGAGCTTGTGGAGCGGGTCGAGCGAACGAGTCCGCTGATGGACGCCGCCCGCTCAGGTCTAGACGCCATGGAGGCTCAACTTCGGCGCGCCGATTGGGCGAAGTTTCCATCGTTCAGGCTCGAGGCGGGAGGGACGCCCACACCGGAGATTCAGACCAACGGCTTTGATATCGACGTGGACTGGACCCGATGGGGCTACTTCTATCGCGTCGGCGTGACCATGGTGCAGCCCGTCTACGCCTTTGGGCGGATCCACGCGCTCCGTGCCGCGGCCCGCAGCGGTGTCGACGTTGGAAAGGCTCGAATCGACCTGGCTCGCTGGGAGCTCCGGGTGCGCATGGCTCAGGCCTACTATGGCGCTCAGCTCGCGCGCGAGCTCGGGGCGATCCTGAAAGACGGTCGCGGCTGGCTGGAGAAGGCTCAGGGCCGCATGGATAAGCTTCGCGCCGCGGACGCCGACGAGTATGACCAGATGGAGCACCTGCGTCTGAAGACGCGCTCGGCTGAGTTCTTTCAGCTTGAGGCCGACCAGCGGCAACTGGAGATCACCTCGCTGACGGGTCTGAGGTTGTTGATGTCCCGAGCCGCGAGCGATCCCGTGATGCCGGCCGGTGAGAGCCTCAAGCCTCTCGAGCTTGGTGAGCTCAAGGTGGAGCGTCTGATCACCGCCATGGAGGAGCATCAGCCTAAGTTGCGGATGGCCCAGGCGGCCGGGCGGGCCAAGTCGGCCCTGGCGGACAGCAAGAGCTCCGAGCTCTGGCCCCAGGTCGTCTTCGTGGCGGACGCATCCGTGAACGACTCGAACGTCCTGTCCACCGAGGGCACCCTCATCGAGGGTGAGACCATCGGATACTCCATCGCCGTTCTCTTAGGGATGCGCTGGAACCTGGACGTGCCCCAGCGCCTCGCCGTGCGTGACCAGGCGCGGGCGGAGGCGAGCGCCGCTGTGAGCGAGGCGAGCGCCGCGCGAGATCTGGCCGAGCTCGAGGTGCGCCGTATCCATCAGACGCTCTTGGACAAGCGGGAGCTCATCGAGATCTATGCCCGCTCGAAGAAGGCCGCCCAGGGATGGCTCACGGCAGCCTGGGATACCCATGACGCCGGCTTTGGCAGCTTTCGGAACGTCATGGACGCGCTCCTCCAGTTCTACGGGAAGCGTCTGGCGCACCTGAAGGCGGTCCACGAGTACAACATTATGGTGCATGAGCTCTCTCGCGCCGTCGGCGCGGACGTGACTCAGCTTAGCGCCGCCTCGAAGAAGAAATGAATGAATCCGCTGCCGCGACGTCAGACGCTTCGGTGACCCCATGAAGAACCCCCTTGCACAACCTACAGTCCTAGGAGCCTTCCTCCTGCTGGTGCTCTCCAGCGCTCACGCTTCGGCCGCTGAGCCGGCTGGCGCTCAGGAGCCCGTGGCCAAGGCCTACTCGGAGATCCAGCAGTTGGCGGCTGAGGCCAAGGACTCCGCGGCGATGACCGAGTCCATGGACACGGTCATGAGCCGCCTGGTGGACTACGATGCCTTCGCCCGGAGAACCCTGAAGGGAACCTGGAAGACGCTCAACAGCCGTCAGAAGAAGCGGTTCAAGAAGGCCTTCAAGGCGCTGATCCTCAAGACCTACGCTCGCCGTTTCAAGCCGGGGGCGACCTTTGAGGTCACCTGGCGTGGAGCGCCTCGGGTCCTTGACGAGAGCGGCGCCATCGCTGAGGTGCGCTCGACGGTGACCGGCGCGAAGGCCGCCGCCGACGTGGACTACATCATGTCTCACGATGGGAAGACCTGGGCCGCTCACGACATCGTCGTCGACGAGGTGTCCATGGCGATGAACTGGCGAAAGCAGTTCAAGTCCATCATCCAGAAGAGCGGTTTCAACAGCCTTGTCGAGCGGATCGAGAAGAAGGTGAAGAAGTAGTTCCGGTCGGTCGAGCCCTCGGGGCTCAGCCTATCGGCACTTGGACTTCTCTTTCTTCTTTACCAGCTTGATGCGGGCGGTCAGGGACTCGTCATCTGGATCGAGCTCACGGGCCTGGAGGTAGATCTTCAGAGCGCCCTTGCAGTCTCGTGATTTGAACAGCGCCTCTGCCTGCATCACCAGCTTGGGCTTCGCCTCGATGAGGCGCGCGAGCTCCTGCTTGGCGTCATTGAAGTAGGGGCTCGTCAGATCCGTGAACTTACGCAAGAGGCGCGCGGCCTCACCGTACTTCTTGTCCTTGGTCGCGGCGCGAGCCTGCTTGAGCCGCTCGTCATCCGCCTTCCAAAGGGGAACCTGGTTGAGGGCCTTCCGCGCGTCTGTGTTCAGAGGGTCGAGCTCCAGGATCTTCTGCCAGGTCACCAGCGCCTCATCCCAGTTCCTGCCCGTGATCTGCGCTTTGCCCCGTGCCTCGAGGATCGCGACGTCCTTGGTGGGTCCATCGGCCGTCGCCTCCTCCACCTTGGCGGACGCCTTGACGTCCTCCTGCTCTCCAGGCTCGGGCGTCTCGGGTCCACCGAACAGGCCATCACTCAAGAGCACAAGGAGGAGCGTTCCCACGACCACGACGCCGGCGACGATGCCGATCATCATCTTCTGTCCGGGTCCGCCTCCACCGCGTGACCAGGCGCGCCCCATCTCGCTCTCCGAGATCGGCGCACGCGCCGCGGGCTGCTCATCGGCATCAGGGAACTCGACGACGAGCTCTACGTTGCCGATCCTGAGTCGGTCGAGGTGATTGAGGGTCGCCACTTCGATCTTCTCGTCGTTAACGAAGCTGCCGTTGGACGACTTGAGGTCCTCCAGCGTGATCGCCCCGGATCGCTCCACCGTGAGCTTGGCGTGAATTCGGCTCACGCTCGGGTCGATGATCGTGACCGTACAGTCCTTGCCGCGACCGACGAGGTTGACCGTGCGTTTGATGGGGAACACCTGATCAGCGACCGCGTGATCCAGACCCCGGATTCGGCAGTGGACCTTGTCCTCGGGCTGTGGCGTCTCATCGCTTCGTACGTGCAGGTAGTAGTCACCGACGCGGATCTGCGCGGTGCCCTCGATCTCCATCACCTCGTGGATGCGACGACCGTTGAGGAACACACCGTTGGCTGAGCCCAGGTCCTCGATGTAGCAGTGCCCGTCGATGGTGTAGAGCCGCGCGTGGCGGCGGGACACGTTGTCGGACGGAAGAATGATATCCGCGCTGTGGCTACGACCGACCAGAAACTCCCCCTCATCGAAGGAGTATTCGTCGGCGATGCCACCGTGTTTGTCCTCGATGCTGAGGGTAAACTTCAAACTGCGCGTTCTCCGGACTCGTTGGGGCCAGTGGTTAGATTCGGTTCGCCTGCGCTATGCGTCAAGGATATCCGTGACTCTGGGATGGTCTCCGGGACCTAGTACGACGAGCAACTGGAACGCCTCCCGGACCATCGCGTGGGCGCGCTCTCCAAGAGGTGCACCGGCGCCAAACTCCAGGGTCAGTTCAAGTCGCCGGCGAAGGGCCTCAGCGCTCTGCCCGCGATGGGTCGTTATGGAGCCCTCAAAACCGTTGAGCGCCAGCGCCACAAGATCATAGGCGTCTCCCGGGTCTACCGGGTCCACCACAACCCGCTCTGCGTCATGACGCGTCGCCAGCTCGATCAGCTCCAGGGCCTGCTCCTCGATGGCGACTCGGTCGTAACACGAGACGTGCTCTCCGCCGCCATGATCGCCAATGACCAGCACCCTTTGCTGACCGCCCAACGCCTCAAGGAGCGCCGCCACCAGGGTGGAGCGCGCCTTTGAGCTCTTGCCGACGATCGCGATGTGGCTGCCAGCCGCAAGGGCGTCCTGGAGTCGCTGCGCCTGGGAAGCGTCGACCACTCCGCTCGCGACGAGCCCGGTCAGACCCGGTGAGCTCGACGGCGCTGGCTCCGGCTCGGGCTC
>CALCNF010000497.1 GCA_937897815.1 uncultured Pseudomonadota bacterium
GGTGAGCTCTGCGACGGCGTCGGAGACTGCGTTCAGGGGCTCTGCCTCGGGCTGAGCGGCACCGACTCCCGATGCTACGAGTTCTGTAAGATCGACGCCCACTGCGCGCCGGGCGCCAAGTGCCTCGAACTTCAGGGCCCTTACAAGGTCTGCGAGATCGACGGCATCTACGACTTCTGCACCCTGCTGACCGACACCTGCGAGGCTGGAAAGGGCTGCTACTGGGCCAACGATGACGCCCCCGTGTGCCTGCCCGAGGGCTCGGGCGGGACCAAGGACGAATGCCAGACGCCGAGCGACTGCGCGTCGACACACACGTGCATCAACAAGCGGTGCCTGCCTCTGTGCAAGAAGAACGACCCGCAGCCCTGCGGTGACGCCTTTACGCCCTGCGTTGACCACTACCCGCCCCAGCAGGTCGGCTACTGCGACGTCTAGCCCTAGGCGACCGCCCGTAGGATCTCCCGAGCGATGATCATGCGCTGAACTTCGCTGGTGCCCTCACCGATGGTGCACAGCTTCGCGTCTCGCCAGTAGCGCTCGACCGGGTACTCCCGCGTGTAGCCGTAGCCGCCGTGGATCTGGATGGCCTCGTCGCAAGCGCGCATGGCCATCTCGGACGCGAACAGCTTGCCCATGGACGCCTCGCGCTTGTAGCGCTTGCCCTGGTCCTTCAGCACAGCCGCGCGGTGCACCAGCAGGCGCGCAGCGTCGAGCTCCGTCGCCATATCGGCGAGCTTGTGCTGAATGGCCTGGAACTCGGCGATGGGCTTACCGAACTGCTTCCGATCGAGGGCGTAACGAGAGGCCTCTTCCAGAGCACCTCGGGCGAGGCCCAGGGAGAGCGCCCCGATGGTGATGCGGCCCGAGTCGAGGATCGCCAGCGCGTCCTTGAAGCCGTGACCCTCTTCACCCAGCAGCTGGCTGTCGGGCACAAAGCAGTCTTCAAAGGCCAGCTCGCAGGTGTCCGAGGAGCGCATTCCGAGCTTCTCGATGTGGGAGGAGACCCGGAAGCCCTCCGTCCCGTGCTCCACGATGAACGCGCTGATGCCCGAGGCGCCGCTCCCGGGGGAGGTGCGCGCGAGGACGACACAGCACCCGCCAACCGAGCCCTGCGTGATGAACGTCTTCGAGCCGTTGAGCACCCAGCCTCCGTCGACCTTCTCGCCCTTGGTCAGGAGCCCTGCTGCGTCCGAACCACTTCCGGGCTCGGTGAGCGCCCAGGCGCCGAGGATCTCTCCCGTGGCCAAGCGCGGGATGTACTTCTGACGCTGCTCTTCGTTGCCCGCATACAGGATGTGTCCCGAACCCAGCCCGTTGTGGCTGGCTACGGTGAGCGCCAGAGAACCGTCCCCGCGAGCCACCTCTTCGATGATCAGCGAGAGAGAGAGCATGTCGAGCTCCGACCCGCCGTACTGTTCAGGGATCACGACGCCGAGCATGCCCAGCTCCCCAAGCTTTGCGACGGTCTCATGGGGGAAGGCCTCCGCCTCATCCCACTCGCGGGCGTGCGGGATGACCTCGCTCTTCACGAAGTCCCGGATCATGTCCCGGATCTGCTGATGTTCTTCACTGAGATGAAAATTCATGATGCTTCCTCAAGAGCGTCCGTCAGGTCGGAATCGCGTTCGTGTTGGGGCCCCCGTCGAGGATCTCTCCTACCGCCTCGACAATGGAGCTCATGGTCGTGCCGGGCGTGAAGACCTCAGCGACGCCGTCGGCCTTCAGGGCCACGATGTCGTCATGGGGGATGATGCCGCCTACGAAGACAGAGATGTCGCCGGCGCCGCCCTCGTTCAAGAGCCGCAGGATCTCAGGGACCAGGTGGTTGTGAGCGCCCGAGAGCACCGAGATGCCCACCAGGTCCACGTCCTCCTGAATCGCCGCCTTCGCGATCATCTCGGGGGTCTGGTGCAGACCCGTGTAGATCACCTCGTATCCAGCGTCGCGCAGGGCGCGCGCCACGACCTTTGCCCCACGGTCATGGCCGTCGAGGCCGGGCTTTCCGATCAGGATTCGATGTCGATGCTCACTCATGACTCACCCCCCTGGTTTCAAGCGATGGACTTCAAGATCTCTCGGGCGATGACGATCTTCTGGATCTCGGTCGTGCCCTCAAAGATGGTCGTCACCCTCGCGTCTCTCATGTACCGCTCCACGGGGTACTCCCGCGTGTAGCCGTAACCGCCAAGAATCTGCACGGCCTCCTCGGTCGCGCGCTTCGCGTTCTCCGTCGCGTAGACCTTCGCCATGGCGGCCTGGCGCGTAAAGCGCTGGCCTGACCCGGTGGCGCGCTCCTTGAGCCACGCCGCTCGCCGCACGAGCAGACGGGACGCCTCGAGCTCCGTCGCCATGTCCGCGAGCTTATGCTGAATGGCCTGGAACTCGGCGATAGGCTTACCGAACTGCTTCCGCTCAAGGGCGTACGACGCCGCCTGCTCGCCGGCGGCGCGGGCGATCCCGTTGGCCATGGACCCGATGGTGATGCGCCCGCCGTCCAGCGCCGTCATAGCGATGCCAAAGCCAATGCCCTCTTCGCCGAGCCGGTTGGCGGCCGGGACACGGCAGTCCTCGAGGATCACGGACACCGTGTTGGAGCCACGAAGACCGCACTTGTCCTCCGGCTTTCCGGTGGAGAACCCCGCCATCCCCGGCTCAAGGAGGAAGGCGCTGATTCCGCGATGGCCGGCGTCCGCTGCGCCCGTCCGCGCCATGCAGATCAGCACACCTGCGTGGGCGCCCGAGGTGATCCAGGCCTTCGTTCCGTTGAGGATGTAGTCATCCCCGTCACGGCGGGCCGTGGTCGACATGGCCGCGGCGTCCGAGCCGCTTCCCGGCTCGCTCAAGCAGAACGCCCCGGCCACGAGCGCACCCGAGGTGAGGCCCGGCACAAACCGTGTCTTCTGCTCGTCATTGCCGAAGCGACAGATCGTCTCTCCAACCATGTTCGTCACGCTCATGGTGACCGCGGTCGAGGCGCACGCCGCGGCGACCTCTTCCAGGGCGACCGTCAGCGCGATCACGCCCATCTCAGAGCCACCGAAGTGCTCCGGAACGTTCACGCCGAGCAGGCCCAACTCACCGAGCCGCTGGAAGCTCTCGACCGGAAAGCGCTCCGTGCGGTCGAGCTCCGCCGCTTGAGGCGCGAGCTCACGCTGCGCGACATCTCGCGCCAAGCCTCGTACTGCCTCCAGCTCTTCGGTGAGTTCAAAATCCATCTCTACATCCTCGACGCCGCGTCTTTGAGGACCTGGCGAGCGATGACCAGCCGCTGAATCTCACTGGTCCCCTCGTAGATCTCGGTGATCCGCTGGTCTCGATAATGGCGTTCCACATCATACTCGCGCACGTAGCCGTATCCGCCGTGCACCTGGATCGCCTGGTGGGTAACCCTGTGGGCCATCTCCGAAGCGTAGAGCTTCGCCATGGCTGAGAGGTGTCCGAAGCGTCCGCCTTCGCCCTTGGCCACCGCAGCCCGGTAGGTCAGGAGCCGCGCTGCATCCAGCTCGGTTCCCATGTCCGCGAGCTTGTGCTGGATCGCCTGAAGGTTGGCGATAGGCCCGCCAAAGGCCTTGCGCTCGGTGGAATACAACACGGCCTTCTCGAAGGCGGCCCGGGCGATGCCCAGGGCCTGTGCGGCGATGCCGATGCGACCACCATCGAGGGTCGACATGGCGACCTTGAAGCCATCACCGACCCCACCCAGTCGCTCGTCGTCGCGTGCGCGGTAGCCCTCGAAGATCAGAGACGAGGTGCCCGACGCGCAGATCCCGAGCTTGTCCTCAGGCGGGCCGGAGTGGACGCCGTCTCGCTCCATATCGACGACGAAGGCCACGATCCCTCGAACGCCCTTGGAGCGGTCCACCATGGCGATCAGGATGCAGGTGTCGGCCTGCGGTCCATTGGTGATCCAGTTCTTCGTACCGTCGATGACCCACTCGTCGCCGTCCGGAACCGCCATGCAGGTCTGCGCGGCGGCGTCAGAGCCGGTCCCGGGCTCGGAGAGCGCGAAGCACCCGAGCTTATCCCCGGTCGCCAGAGGACGGAGCCACTGTTCCTTTTGTGCATCCGTTCCCCACTTCATCAGCGGATCACAGACGAGCGAATTGTTCACGCTCATCACGACGCCCGTGGAGGCGCAGGCCCGGCTGACCTCCTCCATGGCGATGGCGTAGCTCAGAGGGTCCATGCCGGCGCCGCCCCACTCCTCGGGCACACACATCCCGAGGAGACCCATCTCGGCCATCTCTCGGACCTGCTCCTCCGGATAGCGATGGTGCTCGTCGAGCTCGCTGGCGAAGGGCGCCACGCGCGCCTCGGCCCATTCACGTACGCTCTGCTGCAGAATCCTCTGCTCTTCGTTGAGCTCAAAATCCATGGATGTATTCCGTCCTACTTGCCCTGAAACTTGGGAGCGCGCTTCTCGACAAATGCCGAGGTTCCCTCCCGCATGTCCTCGGTCGCGAACATGCTGCCGAAGAGGCGCGCCTCATTGTCGATCGCGATGCCGAGCTCGGCATCCGCGCCCTGGTTGATCGCCGTCTTGCAAGCCGCCACGGCCAACGGCCCCTTCTGACTGATGAGCCACGCCACGTCGCGAACCCGGTCCAGCAGACCGTCCTGCGCGACCACCTCCGTCACGAGCCCTATCGACTTCGCCTCGTCGGCTTTGATCATCTCTCCCGTGTAGATGATCCTCCGAGCCAGCCCTCGTCCGACCAGACGCTGCAGGCGCTGGGTTCCACCAAAGCCGGGGATGAGCCCCAGGTTCACCTCGGGCTGACCGAACCGCGCGCGCTCGGACGCGATGATGAAGTCGCAGGCCATCGCGAGCTCGCAGCCGCCGCCGAGAGCGAAGCCGTTGACGGCCGCGATGATCGGCTTCGGCAGGGTCTCCATTCGATCCCCGAGCGCGTTGCCCAGACGAGCGAAGGCCTCAGCTGCTTCGGGATCAAGGTTGGCCATTTCGGAGATATCCGCGCCGGCGACGAAGGCCTTATCCCCCGCGCCTGTCAGCACAACGACCCGAACCGAATCATCGGTCGCGATGGCTGAGAAGGCCGCCGTGAGGTCCTCAATCGTCGCCCGGTTGAGGGCGTTGAGGCTCTCGGGCCGGTTCACCGTGAGGGTGACGATCTGGCCAGACTGCTCGTAGAGGAGGGTATCGAAGGTCATCTCATGCGTCCCTGTAGTCGAAGAAACC
>CALCNF010000498.1 GCA_937897815.1 uncultured Pseudomonadota bacterium
CTTTATCTGCGTCTCCAGGTTCACGCACCTGTGTCGACCGTGCGCGACGACCGCAGACTGCGCCGCGGAGGGCTCGGAGAACTCCTGCGTGTCCTATGGGAACGAGGGCCAGTTCTGCGGGGCGACCTGCTCGGCGGAGGCGCCGTGCCCCGAGGGCTACCTGTGTGAAGAGCGACCCACGGCGACGGGAGGCGTGAGCCTTCAGTGCGTGACCCAGGGCGCCGCGTGTGAGTGCTCGGAGACCTCAACGAACCTGGCCCTGAGCACGCCCTGCTCTGTGGAGAACGAGTTCGGCCTCTGCGAGGGGGTTCGAAGCTGCGCCCCCGAGGGGCTCACCGCGTGCAGCGCCTCGACGCCCGCCCTTGAGGTCTGCAATGGCGTCGATGACGACTGCGATGGTCAGGTGGATGAGGTGGATTGCGATGACGGTAACCCGTGCACTGCGGACTCCTGCGAGGGTGTCGATGGGTGCCTCAACACCGCGCTCGACAACGTGGAGTGTCTCGACGGGGACGCCTGCACCCAGGTGGACCGTTGTGAGGAGGGTGTCTGCGTCGGGGACCCGGTGATCTGCGATGACAGCAACGCCTGCACCGATGACCTCTGTGACTCCGACCAGGGCTGCGTCTACACGAACAACTACGAGGGCTGCGATGACGGTGAGCCCTGCACCTTCGGCGACACCTGCAAGGAGGGCGCCTGCGTCTCGGGCCCCATGCTCAACTGCGATGACAAGAACCCCTGCACGACCGACTCCTGTGACCCCATCACGGGCTGCGTCTTCGCCTCCTCGGACAAGCCGTGCGACGACGGCAATCCCTGCACGGTTGGCGACTCCTGCGCGACGGGCGTCTGCAAAGGGGCGTCCTTCATCGAGTGTGATGACACGAACCCCTGCACGACCGACTCCTGCAATCCGCTCAGCGGCTGCGTCTATCAGCCCCACAACCTGCCGTGCGATGACGACAACGTGTGCAGCATCGGCGACTTCTGTCAGGCCGGAGGCTGCAAGCCTGGGCTCGATGAGATCACGTGCGATGACGGCAACCCCTGCACGACCGACGTCTGCGACTCGGAGGTCGGATGCAAGTTCACTCCCAATGAGAACTCGTGCTCGGATGGAAGCGACTGCACGGTCGATGACACCTGCTCGGAGGGTGTCTGCGTCGGCGTGGGCGCTCTGAAGTGCGATGACGGTAATCCGTGCACCGAAGACCTCTGTCTGCCCGATGAGGGGTGCTCGCATCTACCGACCACGGGGCCGTCGTGCTCCGACGGTGATCTCTGCACCCTCGGTGACTCCTGCGTCGCGGGTGTGTGTAGCTCGGGGGTAGACCAGGACTGCGATGACAGCAATCCGTGCACCGATGACTCCTGCGGTCCAGATGGCCTCTGCCAGCATGCGCCTAATGTGGCCGAGTGCGATGACGCCAACGCGTGCACGAGCGGGGACAGCTGCCAGGAGGGCCTGTGCGTCGGCGCCGCGATCGTCGACTGTGATGACGACAACGTGTGCACCACCGACTCGTGTCTGCCGGAGTCGGGCTGCAACTACGACTTCAACAGCCTCGCTTGCGATGACGGCAACAAGTGCACGGTCAATGACCAGTGCGCCCTGGGCGCCTGCATCTCGGGCAGCCCTCAGAGCTGCTTCGATGGGAACCCCTGCACCAACGACTCCTGCAATCCGCTGACCGGATGCAAGAACACGAACAACGAGAGCTCGTGCGATGACGGGCTGGCCTGTACCGAGGACGACACGTGCTCGGGAGGTGTCTGCTTCGGTTCGTGGATCCCTGGCTGCGAGTGAGCGTTCAGGCGCTCAGCCTCCAGGGTCGCAGTCCGTGAGGCCCTCGTCGGTCTCCCCGTCGCAGTCGTCATCGACGCCGTTGCACGTCTCGACGATCTCTCCGGGCTGAAAGAGCGGCTCACAGGAGTTGAGGGTGCCCTGGACGCAGGCCGGGACCGTGGTCTCGCAAAGCCCGATGCCGCAGCTCAAAGAGCCCTGCTCTTCATCCGTCTCTCCATCGCAGTCGTCGTCGAGACCGTTGCAGGTCTCCTCAGACGGATCTGCGAGCTCGACCCCGTCGCAGGTCACGATGAGACCGTCGACGCAGGCCTCAACGGTCTCCTGGCAGAGCCCATGACCGCAGACCAGAGGCTCAAGGTTCTCATCGACGTCCCCATCGCAGTCGTTGTCCTCTCCATCACAGACCTCGGCCGTCGGGATGGCGGCTGTGCATTCGGAGAGGCCCTCCTCGCTGCAGGTGCGGTGTCCGTTGCACGTGCCATATTCGTTGGTCTGCGCGCAGGGCGTGCTGGCCTCGGCCTCTTTCGCCAGCGCTCCACACCCGCAGCTGTCTGGCGTCGTGGGTACGCACTGGCGGCTGCCCGCTTCACCCTCGGGAGGATCCTCACAGCCGTAGCCCTCCGGGCAGGGGCTCGTCTCATCACAGGGCGCGCCGCAGAAGGCTCCGGCGAGCTCCCCATGGGTGATGCAGCTCGCGCCCGGGTCGCCTCCGAGGGCGCAGTCTGCGTCGGTCTCACAGGGGCGGCACAAGGCCGCGTGATTCGGGATGCAGTGCTCAGCCTCCACCCCCTGGTCCGAGGCGACACCCGCGCAGCGCCATCCCTCGGGGCACCCTCCTTCACACGGCCCCGCGCAGAGGTGGCTCTCGGGCCCCGCGACGCACGCGCCGCTGTCACAATCGGTGTCACTTGTGCAGGCACATCCCCAGGCGCCCTCCTGAGGGCATGGCTCCTGGCTTGGAGGACTCGAGTCGATCTTCAGGTCGCTGAGCGCGTCGATGTCCTGTGTGACATCGACGACGTCAGCCTGAGCGTCCTCGACCGTGTCTTCGGCGATGGCGGCTACGGGAGACGAACTTGCGCCTCCGCACCCTAGTAGCTGCGCCGCGAACAGCGCGCATAGGGCAATCCAAACCAACGTCATCTGGGGGCGTGAGAATGACATCAAATCGGGGCAATCACTAAAGGGTGAAGCCTAAGCGTAACGCTTCCAAAAATCAGATGCGAGCCTCGATCCGCTTAAATCTCTAGATTCTCGATCAAAGCGGCTATCGGGGCCTCGATCCGCGCCGTCTTGGGGTGCCGGAGTGTGCCATTTATCGAGCCGAGTGTCGGATCACTCCACGAACTTGCAGATGAAGGAGACCTTCAGCTCAACGCCAGGAGCGCTCGCCGCGAGACAGGCGCTCCCATAGAACTGAAGCGTTCCATCTTCGAGGAGATCCCAGCCGTCGTTGTGGGTCTCATCTCGGACCAGAGGCTCACCGTCGAGGGTGACCATGATGAAGTCATAATGGTCTGGGACCTCGATGGTGGCCCCGCAGGTGTCCAGGTTCGCGGTGATGGCCTCCAGGGCCTCCAGGAGGTCCGCTTCCCCGGTCGTGTCGTAGTACTGGGTCTCACCATCCAGGGCGGTGCCTCCCAGGGTAGCCAGCTCGTTGAGGAGGTCTTTGGCGTCGCCCGAGCCCGGGAACCCCACCACGTAGGTCGGGACGTTCACGGCGGCCAGCTCCTCGACCAGCGAGGTGATCTCGCTCTCCATGCAGCCGATGAGATCGCTGCAAAACGTGCAGGTGTCGACGTAGGTACAGTCGCAGCCTGTGCAGTCCTCCATGCAGGTGTCGCTCGGCTTTCCGTCGGCCGTGAGGATGACGATCTTGTTGCCGGGCGCCGGGTCGCCAAAGATGGCGTCTCGGGCGTTGCGCAGCCCCTTGGCCATCGGAGTGCTGCCGCCGACGCCCTCGATCTCAAGAGCCTCCATGATCGCTCCGGACTGGTTGAAGTCCATGGCGACGATCGGGGCGTCCGAGATGGTGCACATCACGCTCTCTGGGTAGAGTTGTAGGCCGATCCGCGTCGAGGGTGCGAGCGGGGTCGCGACCGCCTCGATGGCACCCTTCGCGGCGTCCCAGTTGGCTCCAACCATGCTCCCCGAGCGATCCATAACGAGCATGATCGACGCGGCGACGAGCTCCACATCCAGCTCGGGCATCTCCTCGGCGCAGAGCGGGTCATACGTGTCCGGGAGGTGGTCATCTGCGAAGGTCTTTCCCCCGTCGCCCTCCGTGTCCCCAGAGGTCCCCGAGCCGTCGTCGCCTGCCTGCGCCCCTCCGTCCTCGCCGTTGGGTCCCATGGGAAAGCTCACGTCCTGGGAGGTCTCGGCGTTCACGTTCTCCGAGCCCGCTCCCTCAACGGACTCACCGCAGGCCGCCATCAGCGCGAGCGAGCACAGGACAGGGCCGAGTTGGCGCGCGATCGTCATGATGGGGCTCCGGGTCGGGTCGTGAGGCCTATGCGAGAGTATGCCGGACAGGCGCGTTTGATCGGAGCCCCAAAAGCTCAGAGCTTGTTTCCGACGCCCTGTTGTTGGGGACGCTGACCCTGCGCCACGGCCTAAAATGTGGGAAGGAGAACCCATGGGTCTCGATATTCTCGCCGGGCTGTGTCTCCTGGGTGGGGCCGCCTTTGGGGCGCCCTCCGGCACGGCTCACCAGCTGATTCGCCTCGCGGCCGTCGTCGTCGCGGGCCTGGGGGCGCTCCTGGGACTCGTGCCCATCGCGGGGTTCTTCTACCGGATGTCGGGCGCGGGGTTCGAGACGGCCGTCGGCGCCTCCTATCTGGCGAGCTTTAGCGTCTGGTTGCTGCTCCTTTGGCTCGCAACAGAGGAGCTCTCGAACCGAGTTCGAGACGGCCAGCTTCGCTCCACAAACGATGGCTACGGGGGCGCGATCGTGGGCGCCGTCCGGGGGGTGGCGCTGGCCTACATTCTGGCGATCGGCCTGGTGACGTTGAAGCCATCCCTGGCGTCTCAGGGCTACGACGGCGAGGCCGGGTGGTTGGGTCAGGTCGCCCTCGAGAACAACGCCCTCTCAGAGCCCCTCACGAAGCTCGTTGACCGCGAGCTCGCGCGGGAGGATCAGGCCCACGAGAAGAGCTGGGATCGCGCCGTCCGTTGATCGTCACTCCGCGGGCCCAGAGGCGCAGCGATGTGACTAGGGGAGGTCGGGAACGAAGGGGCTGATGCCTCGGAGCATCGTCGCCGCAAAGCGGCTGTAGGCCGAGAACTCCGACGGCGACTTCCAGGCCATCGCGATGGCTCCGCTGGGCAGGCGCCCGCAGGCACGCTGCTCCGCTGGCGCGGCGCTCGTCATCTCAGAGGAGGGGCTCCTGCAGGCGCTCAGGCCGGGAAGCCCGTCGCTGCGCTCCCAGCCCTCGGGGCAGGAGTAGCCAAGGGTCCAAGGGTTGTGCTCCCAGGAGAAGTCCACGTGACCGCGCTCCGCGTTGTCACAATAAATGCGCAGGCCGCGGGCGTCCGGGAGCTGGACCTGATCGAAGATGCACGCCTGAACCCCGGTCTCCGTCGACATGTGCCGCGCGCCCTGCGGACAGGTCGTCGGCTCCTCCGTGGCGCACGCAGAGAGCGCCAGGCAGGCGAGGCCTGCGAGGAGGGCGAGCCTCCTGATAGAGGAATGTGTCGGGAATCGGCTCATTGGACTCGGTACTCCAGCCTGATGTCACTCTCTGAACACATGAAGGAATCATGCCAACCCGTGAAGATCTGCAGGCACTTCCGACCTAGATTGCCACGGAGATCGGGTTCTCTGCACGCTTTAGGCCTCATAATTGCTGGGTTTTGCGCGTTCGCGGCTCGAGAGGCCGTAGACCGCATCACGAAATCATTGCGTAGTCCGAGGGCAACAATGTCGCATATGCCGTTGGGAGACTCGGCGCCGGCGTGCGTGCGTTCCTCCGGACTTAGAGAGTCGGGATGGGGACGATCTCGCAGGGACCGCTCCGGGTGTGGGTCCCCGCGTCGTCCACGCCTAGCTCATCGGTCTCGTGGATGGTCAGGTCGTATCGCACCGCGCTCTCCGCGAACCCGAGCATCACGCACATCTCCTGGTCGCCAATGCCCCAGCCGACCTTCGCGTCGGTCGTGTTGTTGTAGCCGCAAAGAAACCGAAGGCCATGGGCTCCGGCCTCAGCGAGCGAGATGGGCTCCTCGAAGGTCCGCCCCTGGGGGTGGCCGTACAGGCTGATCTCGTCGTAGAGGGCCTCCCCGTCTCGGTCTCCTCCGGCCAGCTCGAGTCGGAAACGATCCCCGAGCCCGTGGTAGTGAGGCAGGATGTAGTGCAGACGCAGGTCGAAGGGCGCGTCGGTGATCCAGGCGAAGGCGTCGGTCAGGTCACAGGTGCTGGCGTGCTCGGCGCGGGACTGGGCTGGGATGTCCAGGTCGAAGTAGGTGAAGCGAAACGGTTGGAGCTCTACCGAGACCTCGTCCTCAGGGATGGTGTCGAGCGTGATTCGCATCTCAGTCTTCACGCTCTCCGGCGTGGGGTTGAGGACGTGGGCCGCGGCGATCACGCGCGCTCTGGGGCCGACGCGGACCACGGCGCCGGGGAGAAATTGGTGGTTCTCCTCTGTGACCTGGGTGCTCTGGGCGAAGAGCACGCCGCCAAAGACCGCGGCCTCTAGCTCCGTGAAGTTCTCCGCTGAACAGGACCAGGCGCCGTCGGGCATATTCCACTGGGATTCGGGTACCCAGAACCAGTTGGAGTGATGAAACGCCCCGTCGTTCTCGGTGTAGATGGCGTTCACGAAGAGGGGGTCGTCGTTGTCCAGTGTCCAGCTCAGGCAGACGTCCGCGTCCTCGGACCCCGCGGCGACCTCGATTTGCCCAAACCCGTGGGGGAGGCAGGCGCCTTTGCATTCGGACGTCTCTGGCTCGGGTGCGACGTCGGCCGACGCGTCCGGCTCCGAGTCCTCAGGGACCGCAGGGGAAGAGCTCTCCGTGTCTGCGCACGCCGCGCTCAAGCTCATCACCAGGCTCAGAGCCACGAGGATCCTCGGGTCTGTTATTCGGTTCATGGTCGCCCTCCATCCACCAGTCTCGCTCGCGGTCGCTCGCACGACAAGGATGGCGCCTGGGAGAGACGCTGGTGGGGGGCTCTAGATCTCCATCCGGACTCCTGGTCACGAGGTGTTGGAGCCGTAAGCGACTTGATCCTTGACCCTGTGTGCTCGTGCTGTAGCTTCCGCGGCCCACGCAGGTCGCCCAGCGCCGATGGAAGGCGCGCCCGAGTGTGGAACGAGGAGTATAGAGGTCATGACGGTTCAGATGCCTTCGTCTCAGGGGCAAACTGGAGAGACGCTTCGGCGAGCTCCATCAAACGACGGAGAGATCAACACCGCCCGAATGGCGGAGTTGCTCGCCGTGATCGCGCCGCTCGAGAAGCGGCTCGCAGACCACCCCGTCTACGATCGCCTTCGCTCCATCGAGGACGTCCGCGTCTTTATGAGCCACCACGTCTTCGCCGTCTGGGACTTCATGACGCTCCTGAAGGCCCTGCAGATCCGCCTGACCAGCACCAGCCTGCCCTGGCGCCCGGTGGGTGACCCCACCACGCGTCGGCTGATCAACGAGATCGTCCTGGCCGAGGAGTCCGACGAGCTCGGTCCCGGGCAGTACGCCAGCCACTACGAGATGTACCTCCAGGCCATGGCTCAGGCTGGCGCTCCTGCGACCGCCATCGAGTCGCTCGTCTCCCGTTGGGACGAGAGCAGCGCCGCCCATGAGGTCGTCGAGGGCGCGGAGATCCCCGAGCCCGTTCGCGCCTTCGTGAGCCACACCTGGCGCGTGGCGATGACGCTTGAGGATCACAGCGTCGCGGCGGCCTTCGCCCTGGGTCGCGAGACCCTGCTTCCGAACCTCTTTGAGCGCCTGGTGGCCTCCCTGCCCAAGACCGCGAGCGCGAGTCTCACGGGTCTTGAGGACTACCTCAATCGCCACATCGAGCTCGACGGAGACGTCCACAACACCCTCTCGCTTCGCATGCTCTCGCTCCTGTGCGGAGACGATGATCAGAAGTGGAAGGACGCACTGGTCGTCGCCCAGTCGAGCCTCGAGGCCCGCATCGCCCTCTGGGACGGCGTGGTCAAGGCGCTCGATCGCCGCCTGAACTAAGGTCGGGTCTGCTCGGAGCGCCGCGCCGCGGCGCCGCGATTAGTCGCCCTGGCAGATGAGCGGGACGCAGGCGCTGCCCTGGTCGTCGAAGACGCAGGTGGCGCCCTCGCCGCACTGGGCGTCGTCCTCGCAGAAGATGACCGAGCAGTAGTTCGCCGTGTCGTTGAAGGGGGCGAGGCACATCAGCGGTGAGGGGCACTGAGGCGCGTCGACCGTGCAGTGCTTTCCGACGCCGAGCTCGTTGCCGTCGGCGCCCTGGGGTACGCAGCCAGGTCCGTCGGGTACGCCGTCGTCGAGCTCGGGGAGATCCTCTCCCTGATCGCACACGAGGAAGCCCTGGCCGGGACTGTAGTAGACGAGCCCGACGCACATCTCCTCGGGCCAGCCGAGGTCGTGCTCGGTCGTGTTGGTCCAGCCACAGGTCACGCGGATGGTGTCTCCGGGGACGAGCTCGATCGGCTCATCGAAGAACAGGATCTCGGGGTCATCGCGGAGCTTGGGGCCGTCGGTCGCGTAGTAGATCTGCTCAGCCACGCCATCGCGAAC
>CALCNF010000499.1 GCA_937897815.1 uncultured Pseudomonadota bacterium
CTCGCGATCAGCGCCTTGGTGGCCTGCTCGGCTCCGGACCTTCGAGAAGCGAGCGCACAACCAGCCTGGCATGCCTGTGAGCGTGACGACCGTCCGTTGGCGTGTCGGCCTGAGCACACGGGAGACGTCCTCACCATCTCTTGGCGAGACGGGCAATCCACTCGACTCGAATGCGAGACGAGATGTGAGCCGAACGGAACCCTCTTGGATAAGGAGGGAGCGCGCTGGACCCACGAGCTCTTAATTCAGGGCAACAGTCGATACACCCAAGCGCATACGGGCTCGAGCATCTTTGTTCCGCTGCGGCCGCTGGCGCCCGCGTTGGAGCCCTGAGAGCTCCTCGCTATACTCCTCGGGTCATGAACAACCCTCCCCAGACCTCGCCACCCATCTGGCGTGGCGCCATCACCTACGGCTTGTTCCCCATCGGCTTCTTTGGCTCCCTGTCGGCCGCCTGGGTTGCCCATCGGGCGGGTGTGGCCCACGCCGCTATACTGGTCGCGACCGCGCTCGCCATGGCCAGCCTGATCGCTCTCGTGGAACGGATCCACCCTGCCTATCCGACCTGGAAGCGGGACCACGGGGATATACCCACAGACGCGGTTCATGTCCTCGTCTCCCAAGCGATCATTCCGACGCTCCTGGAGGCCACCCTGCCGGCGCTTCTCCTGGGGCTGGCGGGCGCTCTGGCCAGCGCGACGCCGGATGGCCTCTGGCCGCACCACTGGCCCATAAGCGCCCAGGTCCTGCTCGCCATCATCACATCTCAGTTCTTCGAGTACTGGTTTCATCGCTGGAGCCACACGAACCGCTGGCTCTGGCGACTGCACGCCACCCACCACAGCCCAGAGCGCCTCTATTTCCTTAACGCCGCTAGGTTTCACCCTCTGGACACGGCCCTCTCGGTCACCATCTCCCTCACGGTGCTGACCCTCAGCGGCGCCCGGGAAGGCGTCCTGCTTCTGGTAGCCACGTGGGTGCTCGTGCATGGCCTCTTCCAGCACTGCAACATCCACCTTCGCCTGGGACCGCTGAACTGGGTCTTCAGCATGGCCGAGCTCCATCGCTGGCATCACTCACGGATCCTCGAAGAGGCGAACAGCAACTACGGCAATAACATCCTGCTCTGGGACATCGTCTTTGGGACCGTGTACTGGCCTTCGGACCGCGATGCGTCAGCGAACATCGGGCTTGAGCAGATGCCTGACTTCCCCCGAGGCTACGTAGGCCAGCTCCTCTCGCCGGTCACCTGGTCGGAGACGGGGCGTGACGGAGCGCCACCGCCCATCGAGCCTCGGCACTGAGTCAGGTCGAGAACTCGGGCTCCTTTGGCATGTGCCTCAACCCCATCCAGCCCATGGCGGCGACGTGTTTGGCTACGGTGTCTACATCGAGCTCCTGAGTCTCCAGCCACCATTGGCCCGTGAGGGTCACCATGCCGATCAGCGCGTGCGCATAGACGGGAGAGACCCTGGGATCGAGCCCGGCATCCTTGAGCTGCTTGAAGAAGATGTGCCCGATGCGCTCCGCGAGGTCGCTGATCACGCTGGGCATCCCCTTGCCCGACATGGTCATGGGCGCGTCACGAGTGAGCACAGCGAAGCCGTCCGGCTCGTCGCGCACGTAGTGCAAGAAGGCCAGTACGGCGCGTTCAAAACGCTGCCTCGCCGTGCCCTCGGCGATGTTCACCGCGATCCGCTGAACGAGCGCGTCCATCTCGCGATCCACCACCACCTCGTAGAGCCCCTCTTTACCGCCGAAGTGCTCATAGACGATGGGCTTCGAAACCCGCGCGACGCGGGCGATCTCCTCGACGGAGCCTCCATTGTAGCCGTGCTTGGCGAACACCTTCCGCCCGACGCGCAAGAGCTGCGCCCGACGCTGTGCGGCGGTGAGCCTTTGTTTTTGAGCAGCCATCTTGACAGACCTCCGGACCATCCCTACCTTACGGCACCGTAACCTACGGTCGCGTAACCAGTCGAACTGCGAACGCAACCCACCTGTACAGGATCGGTCACTCCTATGTACTTCATTCTCTGCGCGCTCGTCTTCCTGGCCGCCTATTTGTTAAACGCGATGACCATCACGATCGGCTACCACCGCGGGCTGGCCCATGGGTCTGTGGCCCTGGCGCCGGCGGTCCGGCGCGCCCTGATCGTGGGGGGCAGCTGGATCACAGGCATCGACCCCAAGGCCTGGAGCGTGATGCACCGGATGCACCACCAGCACTCCGATACGCCTGAGGACCCACACAGTCCAACCAACGTAGGCTTGCTGGGAATTGGGATGGAGCAGCTTCGCAGCTACGAGCGTGTCCTTCGGGGGCTGATACGACAGGAGGAGAGGTACACCCGACACACGAAGGGCCTGGACTTCCCCCTCAGCTGGGTCAACCGCACGCGTCGCTGGTATCTCCCCTATCTTCTCCACGCCACCGTGGGCATCGCCTTGGCCTTGAGCGGCATGTGGCTCCTCGGTCTCGGGTATTTTCTAGGGATGATGAGCCACCCGATCCAAGGCGGCCTCGTGAACGCCCTCGGCCACGCCGTGGGCGGGCGCAACTTCGACACGCCGGATGAATCACGGAACAACTGGATTGTAGCCGCGCTGATTCTGGGCGAGGGCCTTCAGAACAACCACCATCGCTTTCCCAAGTCGGCGAAGTTCTCGTATCACCCCTGGGAGCCCGACATGGGCTTCCGAGCGTGCGTACTGCTGGAATCCGTCGGCGCGCTGACCATCGACTACGAACGACTGATCCCTGCGCCAGCCCCCCTGGCCGCACCCGCGCGCCCCCTGCGGCGTCGTGCCGCCTGAGCGCTGGTCGGCTCACGGCTCTCAGCCCAGACGAGCGGCCCTGACGACCATGTGGCTTCCGCGTGCTAGACTCAGAGCATCCCCGGCGAACCTCTAGTCGCTCGTAGCGACGTCGCCCAGGCCATGGTCCATCCCGGGAGAGGCATCTGTGTCTGAAAAGCCAGCGAGCACCCTGAGCGGTCTCGTCGCGGTCGCCACGCTCTCGGCGCTCGCTACCTGGGCGTCCACCCTCCCTGCGCTGGCGGCCTTACGAATCAGTCCCCTGATCGTGGGCATTCTTCTTGGAGTTGCCGTGGGCAACGCGCTCGGGGATCGGCTGCCCGGCTCCTGGGCGCCCGGCATTCAATTGTCCGCAAAGAGACTCCTACGCGCGGCCATTGTGCTGTTCGGCTTCCGGATCACCTTTACGCAGATCGGCGATCTGGGTGTCGAGGGCGTCCTCTTGGACCTCTTCATCGTAGTGAGCACTCTGGTGATCGGGATCTTCCTGGGGACACGCGTCCTGGGAGTGGATCGGGAGACGGCCGTCATGGCGTCCTGTGGGGCTGCAATTTGCGGAGCGGCTGCCGTCATCGCCGCTGAGCCTGTCGTCCGCGCGCAGCCTCATAAGACGGCTGTCGCGATTGGGACGGTCGTGCTCTTCGGAACTCTAGCGATGTTCCTCTATCCCGCTCTCTATCACGCAGGCCTCCTTTCAATGGGAGAGGAGGTCTTCGGCGTCTACATCGGGGCTACAGTGCATGAAGTGGCCCACGTGGTCGGCGCGGGCGCTGCGGTCAGCGACGCCACGGCGGACACCGCGGTCATCGTGAAGATGACCCGGGTTATGCTCCTCGCTCCTACGCTCATGGGGTTGAGCTGGTGGCTCCGTCGGACGAGCGCCAAGGCGCCAGAGAGCTCACCCGTCATGATCCCCTGGTTCGCAGTGGGATTCGTGGGTGTCGCCGGATTCAACTCACTTGAGCTGCTCCCGGGGGCCGCGGTCTCCGCGATCATTCGCGTCGACACGTTCTTGCTCACCATGGCGATGACAGCCTTGGGACTCGGAACGGTCGCGAGCAAGATCAAGGGAGTCGGCTGGGCGCCACTGCGACTCGCGGCCGCGCTCTTCGCATGGCTCGTCGTCGGAGGCTATTTCGCGACCCGTTGGCTTGTGCACTAAGCCGGTCCCGACAGACTCTCAGCGCCCGCGCGTCAAGCGAGCGCTTCGCTGCGGCTCGCGGCGGACCCAAGCAGGCTGGGCATCCAAACCCATCACAGGGACCAGCACGTAGGCCGCCATGCCGAGCCCGACCCCGAGCAACACACACGAGGTAGCGCCCAGAGGCAACCAGACACCAAGCCCCACGAGCAGCGTCGCCGCGCCTCCATAGGCCACGGGCCTGCGGACACCATCTCCGGGCAGTCGCGCGGAGGAGCCTGTCATCTCCGAGAGCTCACATTCGAGGACATCGAGTCCCGCGTAGATTGAGACGGCGGACAGAAACCAGACCAGTACGTAAAGCCACAGCATCAGCGGCCCCTAAATCAAGGCCAACGCAGGGTTGATCTCTACGCCATCGAGCGCCAGGTCCTCGGGCACGCCGGGCCCTCCCAGCACGAGCTTGACACTCCTGGGGATCTCATCGCGCACGCGCTCCACGAAGGCCACCAACTCACGAGCGCTCTCGACAACCGTAGCGGATATGCACAGCAGCTCGGGCGGCCGCTTCTTCACGAAGTCGACCAAGTCATGCTCGGGCATGCGCGCTCCTAGCCAGGTGATGCGCCAGCCGCGCATCGCCAACCGAATGGCGACCATGAGGAGGCCCAGCTCGTGATTGTCTCCCGGCGTGCAGGCGCAGACCACGCCGCGTCCACTCTCAGGCCCCCCATCGAGCCGGAGAAGGATCGCGATCAACTGCGCTCGGATGAACGCAGATGCAAAATGCTCCTGGGCGACGGTGTAGCGCCCATCTGCCCACCCGGTGCCGAGCTCGACGAGCACCGGCGTAAAGAGCTCGGTCAGCAGATACTCGTAGGGCAGCCCGTCCGTTCCGCGGATGAGTCGCTCAGCAGATGACCGGTCGAACGCCACGAGCGCCTCAAGAAGCTCGCCATGCTTTCCCTTCAGGCCCTCTTGGGCGACATCGCCGAAGCTCTCCGCCGGCTGCCCCTCTGCCAGTACATGGGCGACCGCCACGCTGACCGCTATGCCTTTGTCGACATACGCTTTCACGGCCCGAATCTTCGCCAGGTCCTGCTCCGAATAGCTCCGATACCCGTTGGACGCTCGACGCGGCTCCAAGAAATTGTAGCGGCGCTCCCACGCGAGCAGCGTGTTGCGCTGTACGCCCGTCAGCTCACAGACGGTCTTTGTGCGGTAACCAACCTCTGCCTTAGCCATGTATCGAAGCTCCTGGTAGGCCGCGTAACGCGACGTGAAGCGCACGCTGATGTGCCACCTCATTGCGGGGCCAATATCGTGGAAGCGCTAATCTGGCTAGCGCCAACCCACGTTGAAACACCCCTAGGTTCAGTCCATCCCGCGTCCGTGGCATCCCTGGCAACGTGAACGCGTCACTCAACAGGGCCTCGCCCTCGTGGCGCGCGCGAGTGAGCGACACGTGAAGGTTCGCCCGGGCGCTCAACGGCAGCGCCGCGAGACCCTGGTCTGCGCTCTCAAGGTACCGCAGGCCAAGGTCGACGACCTCAGCACACAGATACCCGAATGGTGCGCTGTTCTCCGCCCCTCGGCCCACATCGGACCAGGCCAGCGCATGGCGCTCGCGCCGCTCAACCGGCAAGAGGCACGCACCTGACATGTGGCCACCCAGCGCCTCGCGCGCCACACGGAGGACCTCGAAGCCAATCCCAGCGTCGACAATGCAGTGCACCGCGCCCGGCGAGCGTATCCCCGCGACTCTCGCGAGCAGAATGCCGAGGCCGCTTCCCATGCCGTAGGCATAGCGGACGAGATCCCGGTCATCTCGTATGGAGCTCGGCTCCAGGCGGCGTGCTACGGCGTCGAGGCGCGCCTCGAGGATCTCAAGTCCGAGTCCGTGCTCGGCCATCACGCCGATCAGGCCAACCTTGCCCCCCGAATGCTCCGCACGCTCTTCGCGCGCCACCAGCTTCTCAAGCGCGAGGCGCGGATCACGCCCAGTCGACCAGAGGTCGCTGTCCGTCTCGAGCGCCAACCAGAGCACCGACAGGTGCATCATTTCCGCTCGGCACGGGTCATCATCCGGGCTGACCGCGGCGAGCAGGCACTCGGCGATCTGCGATTGGATACCGTCTTCAAAGGCACGTTCTACGGCGTGCCTCTGTGCGACGGAGATGGTTGTGGACGTGTTGAGCAAGGACTCACCTTGTGCACTGACTGGACAAGTATATACATGCTGCTCGCAAATTGCACACGGTTTGAACACGTCGTCGGTTCAGGCCTGTGCTGTGAGCCTGCCCAGGGCCCAACGGTCGGCGCTCTTCACATCGACCGCTCGGGCTGATAGGCGAGAGGTATGGAAGCACCCCTGAACCGTGGCGACGACGACACCCTTCATGAGCGACCCGAGCTGGCGAAAGCCGCCCTGAGGCTTCAGATCGTGGAGCACGCGCTTCGTACGTTTCTGCTGACGACGCTCGCGGCTGCCGTCGCCATGACGCTTACGGAGCCGAGCTTCACCATCCAGCAGATGCTCGCGTCCTTCCTACCGTTTCTTGTGCCGAACATCTTCTGTCTTTGGCTCACGCGCCGGGGCCACGTCCGACAGGCGGCCTGGCTCTACACGGTCACGGTAGCAGTCCTGCAGGGCAGCAGCGTCCTATTCATTGGTGAGGTGCCGGTCCACACGATGCTCTCGCTGGTGAACCTCGTTCTCCTCATGGGCATCTCGGTGGGGGCGGCCCCTGCGCTGGTGGTAACGACCATTCCCACAGCGCTCCTCGCCTTCGGCACATGGCTCACAGACGGCACACCTGTGTTCGAAGCCCCCCTGCCCCCCCTGACGGATGGCTTGATGTTCGTCGCTTCAACGTCGACGCTGATCTGCACGTGGTTCGTAACGGCGTTTGCCCTCCGCATTATCTGGGCACA
>CALCNF010000500.1 GCA_937897815.1 uncultured Pseudomonadota bacterium
CCCGTCTGAATCAGCGGGATGTCTGCGAGCTCGTCACCCGCGTCCCGTCGCTCGTCGGTCCGCAGAAGAACCTCGCCTCCCGCGGTCTTCATGCTGCCCGCGGGGAGCTCCCGCGAGCTCGCCCGAACCTGCTGAGCCACCTGCTCGAGCGTCAGGCCGTGCGAGCGCAGCGTTCTGCGGGGGATCTCGATGGCGATCTCGCGCTCCGGCAACCCGGTCACGTCCACCTGCGTGATGTCCTCGTGCTGCAAGAGCGCGTCTCGCAGAAACTCGGCTTGCCTCTTGAGCTCATCGGCGGAGTGCTCACCATGAAGCGCCAGGGAGATCACCTCTCGACGGTTGCTCATCATCCCGATGACGGGTCTCTCGGCGTCCTCGGGGAAGAAGGCGATCCGATCGACCGCGTTCTTGATGTCGCTGATCACCTCCTGGGCGTCCGCTCCGGCGAGGAGCTCCACATAGACGCTGCCGTGGCTCTCACGAGAGCTCGACATCACCTGCTTGACCCCATCGATGGGGCGCACGGCCTCCTCGAGCGCCAAGACGATCCCCTGCTCCACCTCTGTGGGCGAGGCGCCTGGATAGGGGACCATGATGGTGACCCAATCCATGTCGAACTCAGGGAAGACCTCCTGCTTGATTCCGTTCCCGATGGCGAGACCGCCCACCACGAGCGCGAACATCAGCAGGTTCGCCGCCACCGAGTTCTTGGCCATCCAACCGATGGCTCCAGGGAACTTCTTCTCCGCTTCGGGCTCCGAGGCCGGGCCCTCTACTGGCTCTTCGCCCTGCGCCTCAAGCAGCTGGGTCGCGTCCGGATCGGGGGTCTCGACGTCGTCGCTCATGGCTGCCCTCCGGGCTTCGCCTCAGCGGTCGCGTCTTCGGCCACTCGGACCGCCATCCCGTCGCTCGGCGCCGTCATGGCGGAGATCACGACCTGATCGCCTTCGACGAGGCCGGTGCCGATCACCACGCGGTCTCGCTCTTTCCAGCGGATCTCTACGGGTCGCACATCGAGGGTGCTGTCCTGGGAGACCACCCAGAGATTCCCGCCGTCGCGTACGGCGTTGCGGGGGATCGTCGTGCCCTTATCGAAGACCTGTCCTTCGATGGCCACCTCCACATAGGCGCCAATACGAAGAGGGTGACGGCCCGCGCCCGTGTCCTCCGCGAGGCCCAGGGGATCATCGACCTCAACCAGCAGGCGTGCCATGCGGCCCAGGGGGTCGAGCTGGTCGAGGGCTCGCACGACGCGTCCCGAGCGCTCGATGGTGGACTCTCCACCCAGGCGCTGCACGATCGTGGCCTTCGGTCGCGTCTCCGAGGTGGGGTCCAGCCCAAGCCAGGCCAGCTGAGCGACTGGAACGCTCACCTCGACCCAGAAGTGCTCCGTACCCACCAGGCTCGCCAGCGGCGTACCAGGGCCGACCCACTGTCCGACCTCCACGTTCTCCGTCTGAACGAAGGCGTCAAAAGGCGCTACGATCGAGGTCCGCTCCAGAGCCAGCCGGGCGCGACTCAGCGCCGCTCGGGCGGCGGTGACATTGGCGGCGACCGCCTTCCCCTGAGGTCCGCGCAGCGCCAGGTCACGTCCCGCCGAAGAGACAGCCCTGCCCAGCTGCTTCTCCATGGCGCTCCACTCCTGCTCAGCGACGGCCTTTCGTCCGTTCTCCAGATCGACCTCGGCCTTCGCGCGGGTGACCATCGCGCTCTCCCGAGTGACCGCGAGCTTGTAGTCCCGCGGATCCAGCTGGACGACGACGTCTCCAGTCTGAATCCGGCCGCCGGGCTCCAGCGCCGCGTGGTGCTCAGTGACACGACCGCTGACCTCGGGGGTCAAAGCCATGACCTTCGCCGGTTGGACGGTACCCATGCCTCGGACGATCGCGCGTTGACCGCTCGCGGGGGCCGCGCGAACGACCTCCACCAGGGGCGCCACCTTGACCGACTCTCGTCGCGGCGGGTCCTTCTTGGCCGCGATGAGGCCGCGCATCCCGACGACGCCGATGATCAGCACGACGACGGGAAAGATCACATGAGAGAGGATCGTTCGGAGATTCATCAGGGAGCTCCGGTTTCTTGGATCTGAGGTTGGTGAGCGCCGGTCCAGCCTCCGCCCAAAGCGCGAGCGAGCTGGACACCGTAGCTCAGGTTCGTGCGCTGAGCGCTCAGGCGCTGGCGCTCCGCTCCCTGAACCGCTCGGAGCGCGCTCAGGACCGGAAGATAGGTGATGAGGCCCTGGCTGTAGCGGGCGCGCGCCTCTTCGAGGGTCGCTCGCGCCTCCTCCGACACCCTGCAGTGATCGGCCGGCGAGGAGCGCGCCCATA
>CALCNF010000501.1 GCA_937897815.1 uncultured Pseudomonadota bacterium
GCTGGCGGTGATCAAACGTAAGCACGCGGAGCCCGGAACCGCGCTGACGGCCGGGGGGCACCCGACGCAGGTCCTGCAGCTCCCGCTCGTCTAGGGCCCGAGTCGCGACGAAAGAGCCCGCCTGCTCACCTGACCGGGAACAACGGTTCACGCGCGGGTTTGAATACACGGCGTTCTGGAGCGTCGGTGCTCTTTACGAAGGGTCATCCATGGCCGTATATTCGTCCGAGCACACATTGCCCCAGGAGTTCTGCCTCATGTCTTTCTCGCGCATCACCCTGTTGACCATCACCATCGCGGCCAGCGCCACGCTGCTGATCGCGGCGGCCCCTGCCTCCACACCCGCTGACACCACCACCACCACCGTCGAGGGGCCGGACGCCCCGGTGCTCGGAGCCGACGGCAAAGCCGTGTACATGAAGAAATGCAAGAAGTGCCACGGCGCGGACGGCAAGGCTCAGACGAAGATGGGGAAGAAGTACGAGATGGACCCGATCCCCGGAAAGATGAGCAAGGACAAGGTCCTGAAGGTGATCAAGAACGGCAAGGCCAACACGAAGATGAAGGCCTTCAAGGAAAAGCTCTCTGCAGAAGAGATCGACGCAGTAGCGGCTTTCGTCATGAAGCTCTAGCGTTCACGCTGACCCGATAACAAGAGGCCCCGACACGAAGACGTGTCGGGGCTTTTTTCATGGCACCGGGCCGTGTTATGACGCAGCGCGTAACAACGAGATTTGGAGGACCTTGATGGTCGACTTCAGCCTGAGCGAAGAAGAGAAGATGATGCGCGACCTGGCGCGCGACTTCACCAAAAACGAGATCATCCCCAACGCGGCTCATTACGATGAGACGAGTGAATACCCGGAGGCCGTCTGCCGAAAGGCGTGGGAAGCCGGGCTGATGAACCTCCACATCCCGGAGGCGCAGGGTGGACTCGGCCTGACCTCGTTCGTGGGTTGTATGATCTCTGAGGCTTTCGGCTACGGCTGCACCGGGATCACCACCGCCATTGAGGCCAACAACCTGGCTCAGGCACCCGTGATCTTCTCCGGGAGCGATGAGCTCAAGAACCGATTCCTGACACCCATGACCGAAGAGTTCGGCATGGCGGCCTACGCGGTCACGGAACCCTCAGCGGGATCCGACGTCGCTGGTCTGCGGACCACGGCGACACGCCATGGTGATGACTGGGTGCTCAACGGCCAGAAGATGTGGATCACCAACGCCTCTAAGGCGAACTGGTACTTCGTCCTGGCCAAGACCGACCCTGAGGCCGGACATCGCGGAATGACCGGCTTTATCGTGCCGCGCGAGACCCCTGGCGTCACCGTGGGCAAGAAAGAGCGAAACATGGGGCAGCGCGCCTCGGACACGCGCGGGATCACCTTTGAAGATGTGGTCATCCCGAGCCAGAACATCGTCGGCGCAGAGGGCGCAGGGTTCAAGGTCGCCATGGGCGCCTTCGATCACACGCGCCCCTCCGTCGCGGCCGCCGCCGTTGGGCTCGCCAGCCGAGCGACTGACGAGGCGATCACGTACGCAAAGGAGCGAAAGACCTTCGGCCGCCCCATCGCGAACCACCAGGCTATCGCCTTCATGCTCGCGGACATGGCCAAGGGAGTGGACGCCGCTCGACTCCTCGTCTGGCACGCTGCGTGGCTCATCGACCAGGGCCGCCGAAACTCCAAGGAGGCGGCCATGGCCAAGTGCTTCGCGGCGGATGAAGCCATGCGAATCGCGACGGACGCCGTTCAGATCTTCGGGGGCTACGGCTTCAACACCGAATACCCGGTAGAGAAGCTGATGCGCGACGCCAAGATCATGCAGATCTACGAGGGAACGAGCCAGATCCAGCGGCTGATCATCTCCCGGGCGATCCTGGCCGACTAAGGCAACCGCGCTTCCCGTAGGACTCGCGTACCGTCGCGCCGGGCTCAGCCCGGTGTGAGCGAGTCCGCCCTGCCCCGAATCGCCGCGGCTCTGGGCTCGTCGCCCTGAGCCTTGAGGTGGTCGGCGAAGCTGAGCAGCGTCTCCCGGAGCTCACGAGGCTCAGAGACCTTGTCGAAGAGATCGACGGCGGCCTCATAAAACTGGGTCGCCTCGCTCAACGTGGCAGAGTTGTCCCCCGGCAGGTTCTCGACGCTCCCGTGCAGGATCTGCGCACGAGCGCGCAGCGCCCGGCCATAAGACGCCTCGGCTCCCTGGAGCTCGCCCGGGGAGAGGGCCTTGTCGATCAGCTCGAACGCACGGTCAAAGGCTTCGCGCGCGAGCGCGACCCGCGCTTTGACGCAGTAGACGCTCATGGCGAGGCGTGGCGAACCTGACTCGGTGACGAGCTCGGTCGCCTGGTTCAAACACACCGTCGCTTCATCGACCTTTCCCTGCTCGAGAAGGGTCTCGCCCATGCGACACAGGAGCGACGTCTTGACCTGACGATCTCCGATGGCGTGGGCCGCCGAGAGGCCCTCGTTCCAGGTCTGGTTGGCGTCCTTGTGGTTGCCTTTCGCGTGGTGGACGGCGCCGAGCCCGGTCAGCGCCGCGATCTCACCCGCGCTGTCGTCTAGCTGACGGCGCAACTCCAGCGCCTCCCTGAAGCTCGCCTCAGCCCTGGAGAGGGCGCCCTGCTTCAGATGGATCTCCGCCATCCCGAACAGGCTGGTGGCGATGGTCTTCTCGTCGCCGATACGGCGTCGTATCAGCAGCGCGCGCTCGTAGTAGCTCAGGGCCTCATCGTAGGAGGCGGCGCCACCCTCGCTCCAGAGGACCTTGCCGACCTCATCGAGCACGGCGCTCTCCCCGGCGGCGTCCCCCATGTCCTCGAACATGGTCAGAGCGTTGTCCAGGCAGGGCCGCGAGCGCCCATAGTCGCGGAGCTTACGGTGAACGCGCCCGAGCATCAGCCACGCCCACGCGCCGGTCTCTCGCTCACGGGCCGCGAGGCTCGCCTCAAGCAGCGCGCTCACGACGCGACGCGCCGGATCAAACTGCCCGGTGAGCAGCAGACACTCGGCGAGCCCCCTCAGCAGCGGCACGAGGAGGTCAAGACGGTCGACATCCACCAGCGATAGCGCCCGCTGGTAGTGTTTTACCGACCGGTCGAGATCGAAGTGGCCGCGCGCCAGACGCGCCGACTTGATGAACCACCGAGCCGCCATCTCCTCGCGACCGCCAGCGACCAGGTGCTCAGCGATGACCTCGTACCAGGGCCCTGGCTCCGAGAGCCTCAGCCCCGCGAACCACTGGGCCGCCAGTCGGTGGTAGAAGGCGCGCTCGGTCGCGGGGATGCTCTCGTAGAGCGCGTCTCGGTCGGTCTGATGGCTGAAGGAGAACTCCCGCTGGCCGTCCAGCTTGGCGGGATCGTTCGGTTGGACCAGATCGGCCTCGTAGCAGGCGACAAGCTCGCCCTCGAGCCATCGAGCGGCCTCATCCTCGAACCACGGAACGGAGGCACGGTGCGCGCCGATGGGCCGCACTCGAAGCATGGCGAGCACGCCTCCTCCCCAGAACGCCGGGCCAAAGACCGACGCCATCTGAAGGATGTGACGCGTCTCAGGGCTCATCCCTGCCATGCGCGCCTGGGAGGCAGCCTCGACGCTGCGCGCCAGCTCGCCGGTGCGCGTCTCTTCGCTGCGGAGGACCTCCCAACTGGATCCTCCGAGCCGAATGACGCCCCGCTGAACGAGCAATCGGATGTTGTCCTCGACGAGCCTCGGGCAGCCCGCCGCCTGGGCGACGATCTCGTCAATCAGGCTCTGGGGTGGGTCATCGACCTTTGTGAGGATCCCACGAACCATTCGCTCCATGTGCCGCTGCGGAAGCGGGCTCAGCTCGACCTCCTCGTCCGCGCGCGGACCGAGGTCGTCGTACTGTGCTCCGGAGCGATCGCCCACGAAGAAGATCACGCTGCGCGTATCGGCGAGGGCCTCGCAGAGCCCCCCGATCACCTCGCTGGTTCGTCTGGTCATCAGCTGAGCGCGGTGAAAGACCAGGACCTGGGTGCTGCGCTGGCCCTGATGAGCGAGCAGCTTGTAGAAGGTCCGAATGGCTCGAGCGCCAAAGGCGGCAAGCGCGCCAGGCTCCTCCAGCCGGCTGGAGTCCTTGGGCGGGAGTCCCATGAGGTATCCCAGGTGACCGGTCGCCGTATCGAGCATCTCCGGGCTCACCATGGGCCCGATGGCCTGGCGGACTCGCTCGGCGACCACCGCGTCAGACTCATGCGGCCCGATGTCGAAGTACCGGCGCAGGAGCTGCCCGATCACCCCGAGGTCGTCATCGCGGTCAACGGCTGTGCATACACCAGAGAGCACGGCGATCCCGCGGCGCTCTGGCTCGATGATGTGGAACATCTCGGCCAGCAGTCGTGTCTTGCCTGAGCCCGGTCCGCCCACGACGCGAATCGTGCGGAGGCTCGACTCATTCACCGCGTCGCGGACCGTATTGTAGATGCGCTCGAGCTCCGCGCGACGTCCAACGAACGGAGTGGGGACCCCGTAGACCAGGTGCTGCTTCGTGAGCATACGGTCGAATCGGAACTTGTTCGGGTCGAGGATGATCGACGGGATACCGCCCGACCGCGAAGAGCCACCGACGTCCTTCGCCTTCGCCTTCAGCTGGCGCATGTCGATCAGCGTGTCGAGTCCGCCGTCCGGGTTCAGCTTCAATCTGGGGTCTGAGTCCGCCATCTGAAGATTGGTAGCACTGGACCGGCTCGCGCGCAAACGCGCGTCAGCGCGCACGGGAGACCGCGAGGACTACGAACCGACGCCGACACCATCGTCGTCTGGAGCCGGCTCAAAGGGAGCTTCCAACATCCCCAGGGGAGACTGGTGGAGGTGATCCTGAAGCGTCCGCACCAGGCACATGGTGATGAGCAGACTAAACGAGATGTAATAAGCCCAGAGAATCGCGGCCATGACTCCGGCGAGAGAGCCGTAGACAACATTGAAGTTCGTCACGGTCTCCAGGTAGCCGTGAACGCCCCACCGCGCGAGCTCAAACAGGGCCACGAAGACGAGGGTCCCGAGCGCGACCAGGCCTGGCCGGATGGGCGTGCGCACGACGTACGCCGCGAAGAACGAGAAGGTGACCGCCATGGAGGATGCGCCTCCGACGTGGAACCACACAGGGCTCTCACCGATCCCGCCCAGGAGGTCACCGACCCCCACGACGGTGGCGAGGGTCGAGAGCGCCGGCGCTCCGATGACGAAGAAGAGCGTGAGGGCGACCAGAACAATGGAGAAGACCATGACGATGGAGACGCGCCCCCGCGTTCGGGTCTCGAAGATCGTCGCCAGGGCGCGGCTGACGGCGCCGAACACCAGGCTGCTCGTCATGACGAGGGTGACGAATCCGAAGGCCCCCAGGGCGCCGCGGTCCCTGAGCAGCGCCGTGATGGCCACCTCCAGGTCTTTGCCAGCGGAGGGGAGAATGGAGTCAGCCAGGGTGCGCGCGGTCTCGATGAGCTGAGCGTCGCTCATCTCCGCGGCCAGGACGCTCGACGCGACGGCGACGATCGTCAGGCACAGGGCGGCGAAGGGGATCGTGCTCAAGATGCCCCAATAGGCGATCTCGGCCGACCGCGCCGTCCCGCTCGTCCGGCGGAACACGCGCACGGTCGCGACGACGAGCCGAACCCCGGCCAGGTGCCCCCAACGCGAGCCGATCAACGACTTGGCCCGCAGGCGCCACAGGGTCGCCGAAGGGATGCGCGAGGGTATGGAGCCTGCCGGAGGCTGCGACTCAATGGCCGCAGCGGCGGCCTCCGTCACGTCGGGACCGCTCATGACTTCGAACGCCGTTTGAAGAGCCCGGCTCGCGCACGAAC
>CALCNF010000502.1 GCA_937897815.1 uncultured Pseudomonadota bacterium
ATGTGCATCGCGCCGGACGCGCTGGCCAATGACGGCATGCTCGACGTCACGATCCTCGGTGACCTGCGGCGCCGGGACCTCTTGCGGGCCTCCTCAGCGCTTTACGGGGTGGATGGGCTCACGCACCCCGGCTTTATCTCCAGAAAGGGCACGAAGATCGTCGCCGAGAGCGATGAGCGCGTGCTGCTCGATATCGATGGTGAGCCTCTCGGGTGCCTGCCCGCGACCTTTGAGCTCGAAGCTGGCGCGCTTGAGGTGGTCGCCGGATGAGCGAGGAGAACCAGGAGCCCCAGGAGGAGCAGCAGGGCAAGGTCCATGAGATCCCCTTTCGAGAGGCCATAGGGGACCTCTGGTGGTGCGTGCTCTCGGGTGTCGCGACCTTCCTGGCTTTCCCCCACCGGGCCGCGCCCGACTCGGGCCATTGGTGGCTGGCGTGGTTCTGCCTGGTTCCCCTGTTCTGGGTCGTCACCCGAGCGGCGCCAAGGCGCGCCTTCTGGTGCGGGCTGCTGATGGGCTCGGTCACGAATTTTGGCGGGTTCTGGTGGATCCATGAGGTCCTGAGAGACTTCGGCCACCTGCCTGATCCCATCGCCTGGGGCCTCTCGGGTCTGAACGCTGTCTACCAGGGTCTGCAGCTGGCCATCTTCGCCTACGTCATGAGTTGGATGCGCAATTACGCGGGCTTCCAGCTCGGCGTTTGGAGGATCGCAGCCCTGTACACGGCCGTGGAGAGCCTGTTCCCGATGCTCTTCCCCTGGTACCTGGGCAACTGCCAGATCGCGTTCCCCGAGATGGTCCAGATCGCGGACCTCGGTGGGGCTCCGCTCGTCACCTTTACGGTGGTCGTAGGAAACGCCGTCGTATTCGCCGGCATCCGGTTCTTTGTTCTCAAGGACCGCGGTCCGAGAAAGCGAGCCGTCGCTGGCTTTGCCTGGTGTGCTGCAGCGTTCTTATATGGGATCTCCCGGATCGCCATGGTCGATGGGCAGATCGCGGAGGCGGAGACCATGCGCCTCGGCATCGTCGAGGCGGACATCGGGATCTTTGAGAAGGAGGCGCGCGGCCTCGACAGCGAGCAGCGAGCTGTGACGATGCAGCGCAACCTGCTGAGACACCAGCGAATGTCAGAGGCCGTGGCCGACCAGGACGTGGACCTCATCCTCTGGCCGGAGTCCAGCTACATGCCTTTGGGCAACGTGTGGGGCAAGCGCAGCAATGACTTCGCGATCGGCGTGGGTGCCGCGCCGCAGCTGGCTCTGTGGCGGGAGATCGATGGGCGCCCACCGATTTGGACGACAGGGCCCGTGCGCAAGCCTGGCGCCCCAACGCTTCGCGCGGTCGCCGCCGCGCGCGAGGACGCGGTGCTCGTGGGCGGTGACCATGGCGCCCTGATGTTCTGGGATGGGCACTCGTTGACGCCCGTGCCGGTGGGTGCCGGTGACGACACGGTCAAGCCGATGGTGCGGGGCGTCGCTGTCACGGGTCGCGCGGGTCGCGCCCGTCCGGTCGACGGGGCGCCGATTCGCCTCTGGATCGTGGGTAAGAACGGCGCTCTGCTCGTTGGAACACCGGATCGCGTCGACGCTGTCCCGAGCGGTACCGACCGCGACCTGACCGCCATCGCGATGCGGGACAGCTCCCATGGCGTCGCCGTCGGTGACGAGGGGAGGGCGATCTACGTGAGCTCGGGCGGGGGGGCTCGCCTCTCGACTGGGACGCGAGCCGATCTGTTGGACGTCTGGGTCGATACACGGAGCGGGGTCTATTGGGCGGTCGGCGCTCAAGGCACGATCCTTCGTGGAGACGGCAAGTCCTGGGTGCCCGAGGAGTCCTCGGTGCGCGCCGTCTTGCGTGGGGTCGCCGGTGACGGACCGTCCCAGCTCTGGGTTGTCGGCGACGCCGGTATCGTTCTGTCTCGTGGTCACAAGGGGAAGTGGAGCGCGGAGCGTGTCGACGGCCGTCCGGATCTCGTCGCGGTGGTCGTCACGCCGCGAGGCAACGTGCTGGCGTCGGATCGCACCGGAGGCCTCTGGGAGCGGATGATCGACGAGGAGATCGTTTGGCGGCGCCTGGACGCGCCTGGGATGCCTCCGATGCGCGCGCTCGCAGCGCTGCCCTATGTCGAGATGAGCTCCATGCCCAAGGATGCCCGGCATCTCTACACAAGCGACGAGCCTGTCCCCGACGAAGAGGACTTCATGAGGGACCCGAGCGCCGAGTTCCGACTTCCGCTGCGCGATCGAACGGCGCTTCTGCGAGGCTTCCGAAAGCCTGTGCTCTTCGGCGCGCTGACCTGGGAGAAGAAGCTCCCGGATGAGAGCGACCCCAGGACGCGACGCTCCTACAACACAGCGGTGCTCCTCGATGAGCGAGGACGCGTCGTAGGTATGAACGACAAGGTCTTCCTGCTCGCCTTTGGAGAGACGATTCCCTTCGGCGACACGTTCCCGATCTTCTACGACTGGATCCCAGAGGCCAGCCGATTCGCCGCAGGGAAGGAGCCGAGCGTGATCCGCTGGGGCGAGCGCTCTCTCGGCATGCTGATCTGCTACGAGGATATCCTGCCCAGGTTCGCTGGGGATGTGATGGCTCTTGAGCCGGACATCTTGATGAACGTGACGAACGACGCCTGGTTCGGGAAGACCGGCGAGCCGTACCTTCATATGATTCTCGCCGCCATGCGCTCTGTGGAGCATCGACGGACCCTGATCCGGTCGACCAACACAGGCGTCTCCGTTGTGGTGGACCCTGTCGGCCGCGTGACGCACCAGACCTCGGTGGATGACGCAGAGGTGCTCGTGGCCGATGTCCCGCTCATGACCGGGCGGACTCTGTACAGCAGGGTAGGGGATGTCTTTGGTCATGGATGTCTGGCGTGGGCCTTCCTGGTGCTCCTGGCCGCGCGCATACGTCGAAGGAGGAGCTGACGGTGTTGACCCTTGTAGATCGAGCGATTGAGCAATACGCCGTGGAGCACTCGGCCGACCTGGACCCCGTCTATGAGCGACTGCGCGAGGTCACCTGGTCCAGCGCCGAGTGTCCGCAGATGCAAGTGGGGCCCCTTGAGGGGCGCCTCCTGTGCCTCCTGGCGAGGATGATCGGCGCGAAGCGGGCCGTGGAGGTGGGGACCTTCACGGGATACTCCAGCTTGTCCATCGCCGAGGGCCTCGCCGACGGGGGAACGCTCGTGACCTGCGACATCGATCCCGTGACGACACAGATCGCGAAAGAGCACTGGGGCCAGGTGCCCTGGGGAGAGAAGATTGAGTCGCGTCTAGGTCCCGCCGCTGAGACGCTTGAGGACATTGAACCCGGCCTGGACCTGGCCTTTATCGACGCAGACAAGGTGAACTACATCGCCTACTGGGAGCTCCTCGTGCCTCGCATGAGGAGCGGAGGGGTTCTGTTGGTGGATAATGTGCTCTGGTCGGGGACCGTGCTGGACCCTCAGGAGGAGAGCGCTCACGCGATCGTGGCCTTCAACAAGCACGCGCGGTCGGATGAGCGGGTCGAGGCCGTGATGCTCACGGTCAGGGACGGTATCCTGATGGCGGTGAAACGATGA
>CALCNF010000503.1 GCA_937897815.1 uncultured Pseudomonadota bacterium
AGCGCATTCATGAGCACCGCAGAACACCTGGAGCTTGTCTCCAAGCAAGACGCCCTCGCCCACGCCCGAGAGCAGCTGAACCTCGTCATCGTCGGACACGTCGATCACGGCAAGAGCACCCTCGTCGGGCGGCTCCTGGCCGACTCAGACAGCCTCCCCGATGGAAAGCTGGAGGCGATCCGCAGCATCTGCCGACAGCAGGGCAAGGACTTCGAGTACGCCTTCCTCCTCGACGCCCTCGAGGAGGAGCAGGACCAGGGAATCACCATCGACTCCGCCCGAGTCTTCTTCAAGACCGAGAAGCGCGACGTCATCATCATCGACGCGCCGGGCCATATCGAGTTCCTCAAGAACATGATCTCGGGTGCGGCCCGCGCTGAGGCGGCCATCCTCCTGATCGACGCCCACGAGGGAGTCCAGGAGAACTCGCGAAGGCACGGGTACCTGCTGGGCATGCTTGGCATTCGGCAGGTCACCGTCGCCGTGAACAAGATGGACCTGGTCGATTACGACCAGAAGGTCTACGACCGTATCGAGGCTGAGTACCGAGCGTTCCTGGGGACCTGCGGCGTCGTCCCGCGACGTTTCGTGCCGATCAGCGCCCGCGAGGGAGACAACATCGCCTCCTCAGGCTCATCGATGCCCTGGTATACGGGCCCGACGATCCTGGAGACGGTCGACCTCTTCCGAAAGGAGCTTCCGCCGGAGAACCAGCCCCTGCGCCTTCCCGTCCAGGACATCTACAAGTTCAACCGCGATGGTGACGATCGACGGATCGTGGCCGGGCGCATCGAGGCGGGCGAGATCCGCGTGGGCGATGAGGTGGTCTTCAGCCCCTCAGGCAAGCGCTCCAGGGTCGCCTCCATTGAAGCCTTCGCGGCTCCCGAGACCGATCGCGCCGCGGCGCCTCGCTGCGTTGGGCTCACTCTGGAAGAGCAGATCTTCATCGACCGAGGTGAGGTGATCAGTCACGTAGAGGCGGCCCCACGCGTCGCCACGCGCTTCCGAGCCAACATCTTCTGGATGGGACGACGGCCTATGGTGACCGACCGCTGGTACACGCTGAAGCTGGCCACGCGTCGCGTCGAGGTGAAGATCCATGAGCTGCTCGGTGTCCTTGACGCCAGTGAGCTCGATGGCGAGCAGGGTACCGCGGAGATCGGTCGACATGACGTCGGCGAGGTGGTCTTTGAGACGCGAAAGCCTGTGGCCTTCGATCTCACCCACGAGTTCGAGACCACCGGCCGCTTCGTCGTGGTGGACGAGTACGACGTGGTCGGCGGCGGGATCATCCTCGACACGGTCCACGACGCCCTCTCCGAGGCGCGCAAAGACGCGCAGCGCCGGGACTTCGAGTGGGTGCGCGGAGAGGTGACACCCTCAGAGCGAGAGGCCCGCTTCGGCCATCGACCCGCCCTGGTCCTCTTCACCGGAGACGCGGGCGTCGGCAAGGCGCTCATCGCTCGGGAGCTGGAGCGCAAGCTCTTTCAAGGCGGCGCGACCTGCTACCTCCTCGACGCCAGGAACGTATTCCTCTCGGCAGATCGGGATACGGCGCGGCTGGACAAAGACGAGCTGGTCCGACGCTACGGCGAGGTGGCGCACCTCTTTATGGACGCTGGCCACGTGGTCGTCTCGACCTCCAACACCTTTGGTCTGGCAGACCACCAGGTGATCCACAGCCTCGTGGGCTCCAGCGCCACGGTCCTCACGGTGCACGTGGGTGAAGAGCCCGTCGCTGGGGCGGACCTCGTCCTCGCGGCTGGAGCGAAGCCTGATGAGGCCGTGCGCGCCATCGGCCAGCTCTTGCGTCAGGAGAAGATCCTGCTGGGGCTCTAGACAAGCCGGTACATCAAGCTGGCCGCTCGGCTCTCCAACAGCGATGTGGACCGGGTTTGCGAAAGTCGAAGGGCACCGTCCTGTCCGTGATCTCCTCGACCTCGGTTCCGGAGAAGGCGCCCTCATCCAGCTTGAACTTCCGACGGTTCGTCGAGAAATACAGGACTCCTCCCGGATGTAGCGCCCGCACGCAGTGCTCGATCATCGCTCCATGGTCACGCTGAATGTCCAGGGTCGCCTCCATGGACTTGCTCGTCGACCAGGTCGGCGGATCAAGCAGGATGACGTCGAATCGCTCACGGTTGATCGGGAGCCACTGGAGGATGTCCGCGCGCATCACGCGATGAGCGCTGCCGGAGATCCCGTTTAAAGCCAAGTTCTCACGGAGCCAGGAGAGGTAGGTGTTCGAGAGGTCCACCGAGGTGGTCTCCCGCGCGCCCGCCTGAGCCGCCCTCACGGAGAAGGCCCCTGTGTAAGCGAAGAGGTTCAGGAAGCTCTTGCCCACCGCGTCGGCGGCGACCATGGCGCGGGTCTCCCGGTGATCGAGGAAGAGCCCGGTGTCCAGGTAGTCCGACAGGTTCACGCGAAAGCTGCAGTCCGCCTCTTGCACTTCGCGCCAGGCGCCCTCATGGGCGAAGCGCTCATACTGACTGGAGCCACGCTGCCGGCGCCGCGCC
>CALCNF010000504.1 GCA_937897815.1 uncultured Pseudomonadota bacterium
CGTCGCCTGAAGGGTCGTAAGGGGCTTGGCTCGTGACTGCAGCGCCTCAGGCGTCGTCGCGGCACCGTAGAGCTGCGGGACCTCGCTCGCAGAGCAGGCGCACAGCGCGAGGGCGAAGACCAGAAGCGCGGACGCCCTGCGACCTGTCGTGCCAACTGTCATCAGTACACGCGGCGGAGTGAATCCTGACCCTCTGTGACGACGAGCGCCTGGTCGGCGGCCAGCTCGGGTAGAGACTGAGTGGCCTTCGAAGGCCAGGTGATCGAGACCTTGTCCACGGACGTGTCTTTTCCGAGGCCGAAGATCAGATACGGTGAGTTGCTCGAGCCGAAGCCCTGCCCGGCGGCCACCTCCTGCATGAGGACCCGCTCGCCCACGTGCACGTGCACCCTGGCGCCAATGGCGCTTCGATTGGACTTCGTACCCTCAAGCTTGAGGTGCAGCCAATGAGCCCCCTCGGTCTTGTTCTCCAAGAACAGATCTCGCCAGCGATCGCTCAAGAGGACGCCGCCGTTGTTCACGTAGAGGTCGGCGTCGCCGTCTCGATCTACATCCGCGAAGGCCATGCCATGAAGCTTGCCATAGTAGCGAGGGTCATCGACCGGCGTGATGTTCGTGAATCGGTCGCCGCCGTCATTGCGGTACACAAAGAGCGGCTGCATGTTCTCAAGCGGATGGCTGCCAGGTCCGAAGATCATGTCCAGATCGCCGTCGAGGTCGATGTCCATGAACTGACCGCCCATCACGCTCGATGGCACGATCCCCGCCGCGACGCTGATGTTCTCGAACTTCCCCGTACCGTCGTTCTTGTAGAGGGCCGACGGCAAGAAGGCGTCGCCGGGCTCCTTGGGGGTCATGAAGCTCTCGACCGGGAAGGAACCAAAGCCCCCGAGGAACTTCTTTCCGCTCATGGCGAAGTTGGCGGCGACGATATCGAGGTCGCCGTCATTGTCGTAGTCAAACATCCAGGTCGCGAATCCGACCGGCGTCCCGTTGGCCACGCCGCGCGCGGCGCCCTCCTCTGCGAACGTCCCGTCTTGCTTGTTGATGTAGAGCCGATTCGTCCCACCGATAGCGTTCACGAAGATGTCGGGCCACCCGTCTCCGTTCACGTCGCCGCTCGTGATGTGGATCGACGGGTACCAGGTGTCCATGATGCCCGCGGCCTTGGTCGTCTCCTCGAAGACCATGTTGCCCTTGTTACGAAGGAGCCTCGCGGTGCCTCCCTTCGAGCCGCTCACGACGATGTCGAGTAGGCCATCCTTGTCATAGTCCAGAGCCGAAGATCCCACCGAGTTCTGGTCGAGCAGCGGGAGGTCGCCCGTCTCCTTGACCTCGATGAACCCCTTGCCGCCGTCGTTCTTGAGGAGACGGTTGGGACCCGCGCCGAACCAGGCGGCGCTCGTGCTGAAGAGATCCGGAAAGCCGTCGTTGTCGAAGTCCGCCGCCAGGGAGCTGGCAGGCGTGTTGCTGATCGCGTCCACGGCGTCGCTCTTCACGCGCTCGAAGCCGCTCGCTGGGTTGTAGCGATAGTGCTCCGGCGACGCGTAGACACCCTGAAGAATCATGTCGAGGTACGAGTCACCGTCGAAGTCCTGGAAGGCGATCGCGCCAGCCAGACCCCAGGACCCGAACCCGTAGGCATCCGCGCGGTTCTCGAAGGGAAACTGCTTCGGGTCGTTGGTGCCCATGTGCGGGCCGAAGGAGAAGAGCTCTTTGCGCTCCTTCACGGCCTCCGGCGAGCTGTCGCCGTGCATGGAGAGCATCAGCCACATTCGTGTCCACGGGTCGGGGGTGAGCTTCAAGGCCGCCTTCATGTAGGGCACAGCCTCGGCGTAGCGCCCATAGCGAAACAGCAGGCTGCCGCTGTAGAAGTTCGCGTCCCAGTTGGCGACGAACCATGGCTCGTTCTTCCACTTCTCAGCCAGGCGCAGCGCCTGCTCCTCAAAGCCGATGTGGGTGAGCGCCACCACCAGGTGCCCCTTCAGGGTCGGGTCATCACCGTTCTTCGCGATGTAGTCGAGCATGGTCTGGACCTGCTCGTCTCGCTTGTCTCGGCTCAGGAGCCCCTCTCGGTAGAAGGCCGCGATCAGCTGAAAGTCGATCACGCCCTGGCGGAGGAGCGTGCCCACGAAGTCCTTCTTGTACTGCTCGAACTTCGCTCCGAGGTTCCACTGGATGAAGTTCACCTGGAGGGGATCGTGGGTCTTGAAGTTGTCCCACGGGTCGCGCGCGCGCGCCTCCTCGCTCTGGTCACGCGGCTCGCCGCGCTTGGCGATCTTGGGGTCGATCGTAAGCTGCTTCACCCCGGCCGGGGCGGGAGCAGCGGCCGACTCAGCGGAGGCGCTCGTAGCGTTCGCGGGCTCGGGGGACGCACCCCCATCGGACGGGGCGCTTGGACCGCACCCCACGAAAAGAACCACAGCGACCGCGAGCGCGGCGCACTTAACCATTCACAACCTCACCACGTAGAAGAACGAAGCGCTCTTCATACAACGAGGAGAGGCGCTCGGCCAACACCTCCGGCTCCGACTCGGCGGTCTCTAGGACCTCGCCCCAGGTCTTGGAGCCGTCGCAGAGCTCCAGAAGCTCGCAATCGGCGTCTTCAAGGGGAAAGAGATTCCTCCCCAAAAGCCAGCTCGAGGTGGAGGAGAACACCGCGCGCTCCTGGTCATAGGCGACGCCGCGGATCTCTTCGAGCGAGTGTGAGGCTTTGTCGATCCGGTAGGAGCTCTCCACGCTTCCGTTGACCACAGGCACAACCGAATCGGAGAGCTTATCGAACTCAACCCAGCCGTTGGCCCTGCCCAGGAGCTCCTGGTAGTCCGTCTGGCAGCTCATGGCCTCCATGGGGTGCTCCATGTGGTCCATAAACTGCTGGAACATGTGAATCTGCTTCTCCACGGCCGGGTGTGGGTTGCCTGGGATCGTGTTGACCATGAAGCAAAAGGCCTGCTTGGCTCCGACGTTCTCGTTGAGGGACAGGCTCTCTCGAGCGGTCCAGAAGATCTCATCCGAGTAGGCGCTCGCGTTGCCCGCATAGAAGTAGTGGAGGAAGTCCTTGGTGACGTTCCACATCCGAAGATAATTCGTGTTGTAGAAGTCGACGCACGGCTCCTCCATCTCAGGGTTGCTGAGCATGGTGTGGATGCACGCGCTCGCGGAGTACCCAGCCAGCATGGCCATGGTCACGCCAGTAGAGAGCAGGGGATCGAGAAAGGCGGCCGCGTCGCCGGCCATCATGTAGCCGGGCCCCGCGACGTGATCGCACGCGTAAGCCCAGTCCGTGATGGCGTTCAGCGGCTGAGTCCGCCGGGCGCGATCGCCGAGCAGCTCTTTTACCTGGGGTGCGTCTTCCAGGGCGGCCTCGAAGAAGGCCTCGACGCCCATCTCGTTGTACTCGTCCTTGAACTCCTGACCCGTCACGAGACCGACGCTCGTCGCGCCAAGCTCTTCGCTGTCCACCGGGATCCACCAGAACCAGCCCTTCTTACAAGAGGTCACGATGACGTGCCCATCTCGGAAGTTCTGGGGCCCCTTCGTGTCCTCGTAATAGGTGTAGAAGGCGACCTGACGCATCTTGTCGTCGTAGTGGCGGTTGGTCATCTTGCGACCCACGACCGAGGCGGAGCCGCTCGCGTCGACCACCCACTTGGCCCCTACCGTGCGCTTCTCCCCGTCGGCCGTCTCGTACTCGACGCCCACGACCCGACCCGTCTCGTCCTGGACCGGTCCTAAGACAGGGTGATCTTCGAAGACCGAGACCCCGACCGTCGTGCAGTGGTCCAGCAGCACCTTGTCATAGATCGAACGCTCCACGTGGTAGGCGTACGGGTAAGGCAAGAAGGGGTTCTCTCCGAAGAGCACGTCCCACGGCTCCTCATCCTTCCCCCAGACGAAGGTCCCGCCGGTCTTCTTGGGGAAGCCAAGGCTCTCGATCTTCTCGAGCAGCCCGAAGTCCTCAAGGATCGGCATCATTGAAGGCAGCAGCGACTCACCGACGCGGTAGCGCGGATGCTGGTCCTTGTCGAGCACCGCAACACGGTAGCCCTTCATGGCCAAATAGGTCGCCGTAGTGGTGCCCGCGGGGCCCCCACCGACAACCACAACGTCGTAGTCCGATTCCGGATTTGCGTTCATTTTGATTTTCCTGAGGTCTGCATCAGCCCCCGCGTGACACTCCTCACAGACGGATAGTGTAGGCCTTATAGCCCAGGTAGTTCAATCCCTCGGCACCAGTCACCTGGACACCGGCCTTCTCAAAGACCTCCATCCAGCCGTTTTCAGTGAGGATCCGTCCGTTGCCAATCAGGTGATGAATCAAGACGTTAGAGTGGTTATAGAGCCAAAGGGGCGGGCTCGTCTCCGCCCGATCAGCTTCTGGGAGAAGAGGCTGCTCGAGACCAATTAAATGCCAGTCTGGGAGACGTTCTGAGAGATCTCGCAAGAGTTGAATCAGGCGGGGAGCGCCGCCCGCGAGGATCTCATGAAGGTGCACTGTCGTGATCACTCCGGGCTCGAAAGAGGCCAGGGTCGGCACCCACTGATCGAGGTCGAAAAGATCGCACTCGAGCCAATGAACCTCGTGGACTCCGTCGGCCTCGGCGCGCGTTCGGGCCTGGTCCAGAGCGGCGCGATCTCGATCGAGACCCACCAGGCGAAGTCGGGGGCGCGAGGCTCCGACATACGAGGCCAGCCCGCTCGTGACGCCGATCTCCACGAAGGTGCTCGGGCCCAGCTCATCGATCAGGCCGCCCAGAGCGCCGCCGAAGCGAGCTCCCACCGTGTACACGCCCTGCGCCGCCTCGTCACCAGCGCGAGCGAGCGTCTCACCGTAACGCTCTTCACCCGATAGCAATCCACCGAGGGCCGCCCAGACCGGTCCGTAAGCGCCCACGCGCACATCGAAGAAGTTGAAGGTGCGAGCGCCGTCCTGACCGACGCGCCCGTAGCGCTCCAGAACCTCATGGCCCCAGGCCGTGAAGCGAACGCGCCCCTGGTCATCTCGATGAAGCAGGCGATCGACCCCAATGACGTAGTCGAGGAGCGTCTCGAGAGGGTCACGCTGCAGGCCCAGCTGTGCAGCCAGATCTTCTACGGCTATGGCCGAGCTCCGATCGATGGCCTCGAGCACACCAGCCCGGTTGAGGTGAAAGAGGACCTGGGCCTCTACGTAGTGGGTGGCGACCTCATGAAACCACGCCTCGGGACTGCGCTGACCTTCCTCTGACATACGGGAGAGAATGGGCGACACCACGGCGAAGGGCAAGCCGAGCCCCCCTAAGTCACCGTCGCTTGGTGCTCAGCCAGGTAAGCGGATCGTACGTCGGTCCCGTCGAGAGTCGCCCGGTCGATCGCTGACGCCGTCGCCTGATCGATCGCCGTCTCGATCGCCGCCCAGAGCTCGTCTTCTCCAAGACGACCGCCAGCCTGCATCTGACGCGCGACCATGGCGGCGCTCGAGCTGGAGGCGATCAGATCCGGAATGACGACGATCTCTCGTCTCTGCAGCCGCGACCGGGCCGCGTCCGTGAGCCCGAAATTGGAGCCCTCGACCACCGTGGGCGCACGAAGGACCTCCGCCTGGGCGACATCCACGCTGTTGCTGCTGGCCGCGAGCAGGAGAAGATCCGCGTCGGTCGTGAAGAGGTCATCGCGCGATGCGGTCGCTGCCCCCACTGGGAGCGCCCGTGCGCCCCCTGCGGCGGCGACGAGGTGATCGACGTCAATCCCGCTCGGATCAATCAAGGCGCCGGACGCGTCGCTGATGGCCACGACGCTCGCGCCCAGATCCCTGAGACGCACGGCGCTGCCGGCGCCGACGAGGCCGAAGCCCTGGATCGCGACCCGCGCTCCCGAGAGGTCCCCGCCGACCGCGCGACGAGCGGCGTACGCTACGCCCAGGCCCGTCATGTGACGGCGGTAGCCTGGCATGTCCCGGAGCCGGCCCTCGAATCCCGCGATCGTCATCTGGGGGATCCCCAGACGCTTGTAGAGGCCATCGATCAGCGCGTCGGTCGCGCCCATGTCTCGACCGACCACCGCGCGGGACCTCAGGGCGTCGGCCGCCGCCTCACCGAAGCGCTCCAGAAGCTCATGGACGGAGCTCTGCCCTGGATCGCATCGCAGTCCTGCTTTGGCTCCGCCCACAGGGCTCCCGTGGAGCGCGAGCTTGTGCGACATGCAGCGCGCGAGTCGCTCGACCTCTGCGCGTGTCACGCTTGGGCTGAATCGAAACCCGCCGAAGGACATCCCGTCGACCAGCTGATCGATCACGAGCCACCCGACCTCTTCACCCCGGGAGTCTCGGACCGTGACGACCTCGTGAGGTGAGTCTCCGTTCATCGAACGACCGGGATCGCCTCTCCGAGTGCGGTCAGGGCGTGAAGCGGAGTATCCCGGTCGAGGAGCTCAACGCCTGTCTCCTCGCTGGCGGCCTCGGCGAGGACGCGGACCTGAACCAGGCTCGCCTCCGGCAAGCCGTGAGAGGTCAATCGTTCGAGATGCTCATGGAGCTCCTGCGCGGCGGGCCCCTCCCCCGCCTCCCTCACCTGCGTGAGCAAGCGCGTGACGTAGCCTGGCGCGAAGGCGAGAAAGTCCCGCACGGGGTGCAAGGCGTCAGCGACCTCCAGGTCTTCGTCTCCGATGTGCACGAAGGGAGCCCGAAACGAGGGGTCCCCGGTCGCGACGCTCCACACGGCGGGCTCAGCGGAGCCGAGGTGGATCGCCGCGAGACGATCTCCCCAGACCTGGAAGCAGTTGTCGTAGCGGTGACGCAGGATCGCTCGGTAGAGACCATGGCCCCTGTAGGCGCTTCGGATGAAGCAGCGGGCGAGCACAGGGAACGCGTCGTAGCTGAAGTTGGCGCGCACGCGGTCGCTGATAGCGCCCGCAGCCACCACATGCTCCGAGCCGTCAAGGCCGATGGCGACATACGCGAACGTGGTCGTCGGGCGGCGCACCTTCTCGGCCTCAAGCAGCCCCACGACGCTCGCGGAGTCGATGTAGCCATATTTTGGGAGGCGCTGCCTCCACGAATGGACACAGTCGTCTCGACGCAGCTCCGCGAGGAGCGGTGAGAGGAGATGTTCGATCCCTTCGGTTCGCGCTACAACACGCCGCCACCCGAGGGTCTGGAGGGCGTCCGTCGAGACCGGAATCTCCACGTCGCGCTCTGCACTCTCGTCACGAAGCGCGATGACGCGCGCCCCTGTCGTTCGATCTGCACCCATTCGCGCTTTTCTCGTTTGAACACCGTGCCTGTCCCCCGACGGCGTCGCCCCAATTCTAGAGGTCCAGTGTACGCACGGCAAGTCAGCGCGCAGGTGCCCTTGGGGTCCGGCGCTCGATCAGGCATAACTTAGGACCATGAATGGAACCGGGTTCGAAGAGGTCGCCGAGCAGGTGTGGCGTCGCAGGGGCACGGGCCGCAAGCTCGCGGTCGTCGGGTCCATTCATGGCGATGAGGAGGCCGGCGCCACCGTGATTCGCGAGATCCTCACGGCCGACGACCGTCTGTGGCGTCGCGCCGGGCCCGTGGATCTGACCCTGGCCATCGGCAATCCCCTCGCCCTGGAGCAGGGAACCCGCTTCTCTGCGGGGGGACGAGACCTCAATCGCATCTTTGGTGCCGGTGAGCTGGACACCAGCGACTACGAAGGGGCTCGCGCGTCCACCCTTATGGAATCCCTTGGACACGCGGAGGTCCTCCTCGACCTCCACCAAACGGCCTGCAGCACTCCACCGGTGGCGGTGATCGAGGACACGCAAAACCACCTGAGGCTGGCCGCCGGCCTGGGCGTGGCGCACGCGGTGGTGGGCATCGAGGCGGTCTACTCCGGGACCATGATCGCCCGGTGGATGGACGCGCGTGGAGGGCTCGGCCTGACAGTTGAGACCGGACAGAAGGGCCGCGAGGAGGCCCGAGCCGCCGCCTTCGAGATCGTTCGGCGCTTTCTCACGGCCGGATCCACGGCCGGCGCTCGGGGGGGCCGGATCCGCCGCTACCGGCTCCGAGCGCCATGGATCAGCCCTGGAAGCGGGGTGCGCTTCGACCGGCCTCTGGGCAACACGTCTCGGATCCGCGCCGGCGAGCGGATCGGTCAAACCGATGAAGGCCCGCTCACCAGCGACACCGATGCGGTGATCTTCTTGCCCCGAGAGGGAGCCCCTGTGGGCACCCCCTGCATGCTCCTGGCCGATGATGAAGGGGTGCTGAGCGTCTAGGGGCCGAAGGTTCGAGAAGCGAGGGACTTGGCTCCGCTTCTTGCTCCAGTGGCTGTCCGGACCCTATTCTGTTGGCCCACAGGAGCAATCAACTTGAGCATCACGTTCGTCCAGAAGAGTGACCTCTCCAAGCCGCGCCCGAAGGCGCGGACGGCGCTGGTCCTCGCGGGAGGAGCCATCTCCGGTGGCGCCTTCAAGGTCGGCGGGCTGCTCGCGCTGTCCCGATGCCTGCGCAACTTCAGCGTCACGGACTTCGACATCTACCTGGGCCTGTCCGCGGGCGCGTTCCTCGCGGCGCCCATGTCAGCTGGGGTTCAGCCCCACGAGCTTGTGCAAGCGCTGAGAGGCTCTCAGGGGCGCATCACAAAGTTCAACTACCTGGACTTCTATCAGCCCAACTGGCGTGAGTTCGTCGGCCGTCCAGCCCGCTTCGTCAAGGATATGGCCACGGTGGGGCCCGCCCTTCCCCTGGCCTTCGCCAAGATGATTCCCAGGCGCAAGTCGGAGCTTCAGGCCCGGGCGAAGCAGTTCCTCAACGAGCCCTCGGTCGCCAACGCCGAGGCCCTCTTTGAGCCCATCGTCGATGACCTGGCCAAGGGTCCGTTTCGCGGCACGGGTCACTACACGCCAGCGGGGCTCTTCGACAACCGAGGGATCGAGTCCTACATCCGGAAGAACCTGGAGCGAAATGACATCTCCAATGACTTCCGACAGCTCAAGCTCGCGACGGGCAAGAGCCTCTACATTGGCGCGACCAACCTGAATACGGCGCACACCGCCACCTTCGGCCACGATGAAGACCACTCGGTGACCATCTCGCAGGCCGTTCAGGCGTCGACGGCGATCCCTGGCTTCTTTCGTCCCGCGCGGATCGGACCGCCTGGCGCGGAGCAGGACTATATCGATGCGTGCGTGCAGAAGACCGCGAACGTCTCGACCGTGGTGAACAAGGGCGCTGAGCTGATCATCTGCTACAACCCGTTCCGTCCCTTCGTGAACTATCGAAGCCGCCCGGGTTCGAGCGATCGGCAGTCCCTGGCCGATCTTGGCCTCGGCGCCGTGCTCAACCAGGCCTTCCGCGCCATGCTCCACAGCCGACTCCGGCTCGGCATCGACAAGCTGCGCCTGGACCAGAGCTTCAATGGAGACTGCATTCTCATCGAGCCGGCAGAGACAGACTCACGGTTCTTCGACATCAACCCTCTGGCCTTTTGGAAGCGCGCTGAGTCAGCCGCGCACGGCTACCAGAGCGTGAAGACCTCGATCGAGCGGCACAGCGGCCAGCTCCAGAAGATCCTGGGGGCCTACGGGATTGAGGTCGAGCTGGAGGGTATGGAAGACGAGTTCGGGGCGATTCAGGACGCGCGCAGCGCGAGCGCGATGATGGACGTGATGGAGCAGCCCCCGGAGCGAGAGAAGGGACTGCGCCTGGTGGTCGGCGGTTCGTGATCGACGAGTCTATCGTGTCCTCCACCCGCGTGGCCTCAGCGCCCCGCGCCGCCCTCTTGATCAGCCCGGCGGGCCCCATTAAGGAGGAGGTCCTCGATCGCGGCCTGGCCAGCGCTGAAGAGCTGGGGATCCCGATCACGTGGCCTGAGGGCTGGCGAACACACGTGCTCAAGACCGACGGATTCTTCGCGGGATCAGACGACGAGCGCTCACGGTGTCTCCGTGAAGCCATCGACGGAGGGCACGCGGATCTCTGGATGTCCCGTGGGGGGTACGGGTGCATTCGTACCCTGGAGGCCGGTCAGGACCAGGCTGGAGCGCTCACAGGCAGACGCAGGTCGACCCTGTGGGGCTTCTCGGACGGCACGGCGCTGCTGGCGGCCTGGGACCGTCGAGGCTGGCCGGCGTGGCACGCCCCGCCGGTGAGTCAGCTGC
>CALCNF010000505.1 GCA_937897815.1 uncultured Pseudomonadota bacterium
CGGCCTCCTCCTCGGGGCTGTCTTGCTCTCCGAGCCAGACATAGGCGCGCTCGGCGTAGCCTCCCGGAAAGAAGTGAATGGCCGCTCGACCCTCCCGCTGGGCGTCTCTGTGATGGGACGTAAGGATCCCTGTGATCACGATCCCGCGAGGGAGCTCACGTTCGCTCAGGAGGTTGTCCTTTTGCTTGCGGTAGCCCGCGGAGCTCTGGACCTCCTCTCCCTCCAGACCCGGCTCGCCCGCGACGCCGATCCGCCCGTCTGCGTCCGCCACGCCCATCTCCTCACCCTCCTCGGGGAGGTAGCGATTGCAGGGGTCGTCGGTCTCCAGGGCCTCGCCCCAGAACGCGCCCTTATCCATGTCGATGACCATGCGATAGGGCGTGTTGTTGATGACGGCCAGGTTGTAGAGGTAGCGCATGGCCGAGGACATCATGCCGCTCGACTTCTTGAGGTCCGCGCGCCGGATGTTGTTGATGGAGACGGTGATCAAGGCGATCACGATCAAGCCGATCGTGATGGACACGATCAGCTCAATGAGCGTGAACCCGCGGGCCCCTCTAAGGGCCCTCTTGCCATCGAATCCTGCGCGCAAGTGCCACCTCAGTCGTTGCAGATGTCGTCGTCGTTGCCCTCGGTCTTATCCGGTCCCTTCGAGCAGAGGTCGTAGGCGTTGTCGGAGTTTCGCTGCGCGGGCTGGTTGTAGATCAGGTCCTGCTGCCACGGATCGACCAGCTGCTTCTCCTTGAGGAGGCGGCTCTCGACGACCTCGCGAAGATCGGTCGGGAAGTCTTTCTCGGCGGCGTAGAGGTCGATGGCGTTGCCGACGGTCCGGAGCTGTGCGCTCGTGGCGTCGACCTTCGCCTTCTGCATCATGTTCAGGACGCCGACGCTGATGGCGCTTGAGAGGATGCCGATGATGGCGATCACGACCATGATCTCGATCATCGTCATGCCGCGCTGCGCGGCCAGCCACTCTTTCCGTACTGTCATTGAAGATCTCCTTGGGAGGCAAGAGGCCCGAGGGGTCATGGGCCGTTTAGGGTCTGGGGGGTCAGCCGGTGCTTCCGGCGATGACCTCGTTGAGCTGCATCATGGGCATGAGGATCGCGAAGACGAGGCCCGCGACGCCGATGCCCATGATCACGATCATCAGCGGCTCGAGGACGCTGGTGAGCTGCGTGATCTTCGAGTCGACCTGAACCTCATAGCTGTCGGCCACATTGCCGAGCATGGACTCGAGCTGTCCGGACTTCTCTCCGACGCTGACCATGTGGGTCACCATGGGAGGGAACTCGCCAGAGAGCTTCAGGGGGTCCGCGATGGAGTGGCCCTCCTTGACCGCCTCCCGGGCCTCCTCGATCACCGACGCCAGCGTGTGGTTCGTGAGGACGGCGCGAACGATGTTCATGGCGCTCAGGATCGGTACGCCGGAGTTCAAGAGCGTCGCGAGGGTTCTTGAGAATCGCGCGATGTTCAGCATCCGGACCAGGGGACCGAACACGGGCACCTTGAGGACAAAGGAGTCCCAGACGGGCTTGCCGTTCTCCGAGGAGCGCCATTTGTTGAAGCCGACGGCGGCCCCGATGGCGAGGAGGAAGAGCAGGGGCCAGAACATGGAGACGAACTCCGAGGTCCCGATGAGGAGCTGGGTGATCAACGGAAGATCAGCGCCTAGATCGTCGAACATCGTGCTGATCTTTGGCACTACGAAGAGCATCATCAGCATCACGATGGCGATGGCGACGACGATCATGATCACCGGGTACATCATGGCGCCCACGAGCTTGGCGCGCAGGCGCACCTGGTTCTCCGTGAACTCAGCGAGCCGCTCAAAGACCACATCCAGGTTTCCTGAGCTCTCGCCCGCGGCGACCATGTTGACGTAGAGGTTGCTGAAGACCTTGGGGTGCTCACCGAGCGCGTGGGCCAGGGAGCTGCCCTCGCTCACGGCGCGCTTCACCTGGCTGAGGATGCGCTTGAATTTGGCGTTCTCAAGCTGCTCGGCGACCGCGGCCATTCCATCTACGACCGGGATACCGGCGCGCACCAGCGTGGCCAGCTGGCGGGTCACCTCGGCGATCTCCAGCAGGTTGATCCGCGTGAGCATGTCGGCGACAGCCACGTCCCGTGAGCCGGCCTGCTCGCCGCCCACCTTGCGCTTGTCGCCGCCTCGGGTCGTCTCGACGTACTCGCTCAGGAAGACGCCGTCTTTGGAGAGGCGGTCCTTGAGTCCGCGCGGGCTATCGGCGTCGATGACGCCGGAGACCGACTTCCCTTTGGCGTTCAGGCCCTTGTATTCGTAAATCGGCATCAGTCGTCCGCCGTCACCCGCATGACCTCATCGATGGAGGTCAGGCCAGCCAGAGCCTTGAGCGTCCCGTCGCCGCGCAGGGTGGTCATCCCGTCGCCCGTGGCCACCTGCTTGATCTCGGTCGCGGGCGCGTTCTTCATGACCGTAGAGCGGACGCCATCGGTGACCTGCATCAGCTCATGGATGCCCAAGCGACCCTTGTAGCCGGTGTTCGTGCAGGCGTCGCACTTGCCCGCCTTGTAGAAGGTGTTCTCCCTGAGGGCCCGCTCGGGATCCTCGACGCCAAGTCGCTCGAGCTCGGCCAGGAGCGGGGTGTGGGGCTCCTTGCACTCGGCGCACAGGGTGCGCACCAGGCGCTGGGCCATCACCGCGATCACCGAGGAGGCCGACAGGAAGGGCTCGACGCCCATGTCCGTCAGACGGGTGAAGGCGCTCGGCGCGTCGTTCGTGTGGAGCGTCGCGAAGACCAGGTGACCGGTGAGCGCCGCCTGGATGGCGTTCTCCGCGGTCTCCAGGTCGCGGATCTCACCGATGAGCACCACGTCAGGGTCCTGACGAAGGATCGCGCGGAGCCCGCGCGCGAAGGTGAAGTCGATCTTTCGATTCACCTGCATCTGCCCGATGCCCTCGATCTGGTACTCGACCGGATCCTCGACCGTGAGGATGTTTCGGTCCGGCGTGTTGATCCGCGACAGCGCCGCGTAGAGCGTCGTGGTCTTACCCGAGCCGGTGGGACCCGTGACGAGCACGATGCCGTGAGGGCGTTCGATGAGCCCTTCAATGGTGGAGAGGTTCTGAGGCAAGAAGCCTAGAGACTCCAGATCGAGGACGACCGACTGCTTGTCCAGGATACGCAAGACGATGCGCTCTCCGAAGCTCGTCGGCACCGTAGAGAGACGCAGGTCGACGTCCCGGCCCGCGATCTTGATGCGGATCCTGCCGTCCTGGGGCAGGCGCTTCTCCGCGATGTTCAGGTTGCCCATGATCTTGATGCGGCTCGCGATAGAGGCCTGGAACTTCTTTGGCGCCCGCACGATCTCCTTGAGCACTCCGTCTTTTCGGAAGCGAAACGCGATGGTCTTCTCGTAGGGCTCGATGTGGATGTCCGAAGCCTTGTCCTTGATCGCCTGGTTCAGCACCGAGTTCACCAGGCGGATGATCGGCGCCTCATCGTCTCCCTCGTCGAGGATGTCCTTGACCTGATCCTCAAGATCTACGGCGATGCCGCCCACGTCGGCCTCGGCCAGATCATCGACGACCTGATCGGCCGCAGCGCGGCGATCGAAGACCCGGTGAATGGCGCGCAGCACCACGCTCTCGGCCGCCAGCTGCACCTTGACCTCGACCCCGAAGAGCACCCGCATGTCGTCGACGACGAAGGTGTTGAGCGGATCGCCGACCACCAGGGTCAGGGAGTGCTCATGGAGCTCAAGAGGGAGCGCGACGTTCTGCCGCGCGTAGCTCAGGGTGAGGTCCGCGACGATCTTGGGATCGATGGCCTCGGCGTCGATCTCCTCGAGCAGCGGCAGCTCGAGCTGGGTCGATAGGGCACGCACGAGCTGCATCTCGTCGATGGCCTGCATGGAGACGAGGATCTGACCGAGCAGACCTCCCTTGTCGGCCTGAACGTCCAGCGCGCTCTGAATCGTCGCCTCGCTCACCAGGCCCATAGAGAGCAGAATGTCTCCAATTCGGGCGGTCTGGGTGGCGCCGCTGGAGGCGGGCAGGGGAGGAAGCTCGTGCACGCTCACTTCTCCTCTTTCTCAGGCTCATCAAACGTGAAGGTGTCCGCCGCGGGTACCGGGGGCACGTACTCGATGTCGTGGCTCTCGGCCGGCCCGACCAGATCCTGCTCACGGTTCTCGAACTCGGTGGCCTCCCGGAGCTCGCGCTCCCGCTGGGCTCGAGAGAGCACCCGGTTCATCTCCTGAAGCAGACCGGTCTTCTTTTGGTAGTCCATCTCACCGGAGTATTCCTTCTTGCGCTGAGCCATCGTCTTGGCGAACTCGCGGTACTCGTCGCGCCGGCGATCGTGGATGCGCTTGAGATCGCTCGGGTCCTTGATCACGTGGGGGATGATGACGAGGAGCAGGTTGCGCTTCTCGACCTTGGTCGACGTCCTGCGGAAGGCCAGACCGATGAGGGGGATGTCGCCCAGGAGCGGCACCTTCTCGGTGCTCTTGGTCTCCTGGTCGCGCATCAGGCCGCCGATGACCACCGGTTGTCCGTCCCGAACGACCACCACGTTTTGAATCTTACGCTTGGATGTGATCGGCGCCTCGGCGAAGAAGCCCTCGATGTCGTCGATGCTCTGGTCGATCTCCATGCGAATGTAGTCGCTGGCGTTGACCTGGGGTTTGATCTTCAGGGTCAGGTCCACGTCCACGTATTGGACGTTCGAGCCGAGGCCTCCGATCCCTCCGAGTCCTCCGAGTCCTCCGAGTCCTCCGAGCCCGCCCAGGCCGCTGCTGCCACCGGCGAGCCCCGCGAGGCTCGAGAGCCCTCCGAGCCCTCCGCCCAGCGAGTTGTTTCGGTAGGGCTGGCGCTTACCGACTTGAATCTCGGCCTCTTCGTTCTCCACGGTCAGGATGTGCGGGGTGGAGAGGACGTTCACGTTGGCGGTGGTCTGGAGCGCCTTGAGGAGGAAGCCGAACGCGGGGATCGAGAAGGTGCCACCGGCGGCCGCGCCGTCCGCAGCTCCACCGGAGACGTCGAGCATCGGGCCCTGGAGGCCGATGGCTCCGCCGCCGTCGCCGAGGGTCTGAAGGGCGCTCTGCACGTCGAGTCCCAGGCCGCCGACTCCGAACAGGAGCGGCAGGGTCTCACCCTCTACGTCGATGGTCGTCCCGCCCGAGCCCGATAGGCCGAGGTCTCGCTGCTTGTTCTGCGAGATCTCCATGATGATCGCCTCGACGTAGACCTGCTTTCGTCGCACGTCGAGCTGTCGGATCACGCGCTGCAGCGACATGTAGTCCTTCAGGGAGGCCTCGATCACCAGGCTGTTGGTAGGCTTGTAGGCCGTGACCTTCACCTCGCCCTCGAGGAGCTGGCCTGAGGCGCCCGTGGAGGACTTCGACTTCTTGCTCTTTCGCGAGCTTTTGCCGCCCTTCTTCTTCGAGTTGCTCGCGAGGCTGGTGAGCGTCTGGGCGATCTCCTCCGCCTCGGCGTTCTCGAGCGCGTGGATGTGGATCTGTCCTTCGCCCGGGATCGGTACGTCGATCTTTCGGATCAGACGGTCGAGTCGGAGGTAGGAGGTTCGACTGGCCACCAGGATCAGCGAGTTCGTGCGTTCGTCCGAGAGCATGGTGCTGATCTGAACGGAGGTGACGTCGTCGCCTCCAACCACGGTCGAGGCGCTCGTCGTCGTCGTCCGAGTCGAGCCCTTCGACGCTCGTGTCTTGGTCACTGGCTTCTTGGTCTGCTTCGAGCTCTTGCCGCTGCCCTTGGATCCGAACAGCGTCTGGAGCAGGCTCAGCACCTCTTTGGCGTCCGCGTACTGGATCGGGCGGATCCAGATCTTCTCTTTGCCCACCGGAACATCGAGCTCCTTGATGAGCTTCTGGATCCGGCGGATGTTGGTCCCGGTGTCCGTGATGATCAGGGTGTTCGTCGGGCCATAGATCGTCAGGTCAGCGGCCTTGCTCTTGAACTTCTCGAGGACCGGAAGGATCTCCTGGGCCTCGATGTGCTCAAGCTGCATCAGCCGGGTGACCATGATGTCTTCGGCTTTGGCCGACTGTCCTCGTCGGTAGATGTTGGTGCCGGCCTGCCGGGCGTCGCCTGACGCCACGATCTCGTAGAAGTTGCCGTTCTTGATGACGGTCAGACCGTTGGCCTCGAGGGCGCTCAGGTACGCCTTGTAGGCCTCATAGCCGGTCACGGGCTTGGGAGACAGAATGGAGACCGTGGCGTTCTTGTTCGCTCCGCCGGTCAGAATGAAGTTCCGCTCTGTGATGCAGGAGATGAACTTGGTGAGGTCCCCGAGCTGGATCTCGTTGAAGTCGAGTCGGACCTTCACGTCCAGCGGGATCTTCTTGCACTTCACGCCTTTCTCGAAGTTGCTCTTCCACTCGATGACGTCTTCGTTGTCCGTGTCCAGCTTCTCTTTGGCGATCTCCTCGGTGGTTCGCTTGCCGAGCTTCTTGGGGTCGAAGTCGAGCTTCTTACCGCCCGAGGTGTCGAGGACGCCCGTCTTCTTGGCGCGGCTGCGTTGGGGGGAGTCACCGTCGTCGGCGGAGCGCTGCACGGCCCGATCAGTGAGCCGTTTCAGGCTGGGAGATGTCGACGTCCGGGTCGGCAGCGTTCCGACCTTGCCGCGGACCGCTCGGGGCGCGTCCGAGGGCGCTGTTCGCTCCTGAGCGAGCGGCGCGGTGGGTGTCAACAGGAGCGAGAGCAGCGCGAAGAGCGCGGCGGGGAAGATCCGAAACCTCATGGGGACGGCTCGCTTCGTCTTGGGTGGGTTCGTAAGGGTCATCATTGGATCGCGTAGTTCAGCTGTTTGGGTTGTCCTCGGCGCTCGATCTCCAGCTGGATCGACGAGGAAGCCTTGAGCTGCTCGAACAGCTCCAGGGCCTTATTCGGGCTGTCGATCGCTTTGCCGTTCACCGACTTAATCACGTCACCGGAGCGCACTCCGATCGAGCGGTACAGGCTCCCAGGTCGAACGCCGACCAGCTTGAAGCCCTCGTATTTTCCGTTGCGGTAGTTGGGCACCACGCGGGCCTGGCTGCCGAGCTTGGAGAGGTCCTGCAGCTGCTCGTCGAGCATCCCTCGGTCGATCTGGTAGTCGTAGGGCCCGGTCTTCTTCACGCCCTTCGAGAAGTCCTTCTTCCCGGGCGGCTTGCTCTTCGTGGCCGTCGACGGCTTCGCGCGGCTGCTCGAAGAGCGCGCGGCGCCGCGCGCAGAGGTCGCCTTGCGCCCTGAGCCTCCGCGGCCAGGCTTTCCTGCGGCGGCCTTCTCCGTCCACAGGCGGACCACCTTCAGGGAGCTGCCCTCGCGGATCACGATGTGGCGAGGAGCGATGGCGGCCAGCGTGGCCTGACCGTCGAGGAGATCCGTTCCTACCCAGCCCAGCTTGTTCTCTCCCGAGACGCTGAGGGTCGCCATGGAGCCACCCTCTTCTTCGCTGACGAAGGTGCCGACCAGCTCGATCGGAAGCTCGCTCTCCTCGAGCTGCCCAGTGGCGTCGACCTCGGTCTCGCTCTCCTCGGCCTCCATGTCCGCGCCTTCGGTGTCCTCGCCCTCGGGCGGCGGTCGCAGGTCGAAGACCTTTCGCTCCTCCAGGGTCGCCGCGGCGCCGAGATCAGCCGGGATACGACCCAGATCCTTCGACGCAAGCGAGCCGGGCTCGCCGTCCGCCTGGATGCTCGGCGGATCGGGCACAACAAACAGTTCGGCGCCCACCATGGTGTTCACCGTCGCGGAGGTGGACCAAGCCAGAGCCGCAATCGCGGTCAGGTTGACGGCCCAGAAGTGCTTCTTGAAGAGAGCGCTCATCGTACCCAGGCAATTAGCAAGTTTGATGCCAGCAAGGAGGGAAGCCAGCAAGATCCTGATAATTCTCAGGTTGTTTGATCTGGGGCGCCAGAAAACGATGCCAAAATGACACGAGACCTCACGCGTACGTGTATTGCGCTGCCAAATTGTCACGCGGAACACGGCCTGCACGGGCCGCTGTTCATGGGGTAGGCTAGGCCGCATGACGGTCTTAAGAGCTCTAACGTTGGTTCTCTGGCTCGCGGTCGTGCCTGGCTGTAGCCCGACGTCCGCGCCCTCCGCGAGCGCGCCCTCTGCTGCGCCACCCTCCCTCCAGGAGGAGCCCCCCAACCCCCCTGAGAAGACGGGCGAGCTCGCCCGTCCGGATCGCCCTGCCGCGGCCCCGGTCGTGTCGCCTGAGGTTCACCTGATCCGGACCTCGGGCTCAGCGAGGGGGCCGATTCCCTATCTGACCGTGGAGCCGTCTGAGGCCCCGAACGAGACACCGATCGTCATCGCGCTGCACGGCCGTGGGGCGCGGGCCGACTCCTTCGCGCGTCTCACCGAGGGCCTGCGGGTGCCAGCACGGTTCATCGTTGGGCGTGGGCCGCTTCCCTGGGGGGCGACCGGCGGACGGCAGTGGTTCGGGCCCCGGCGCTCCGCGCCCTTTGAGGGTATCGAAGACCGGGTCGAGGAGCTCGTCACCCTCGCCGATCAGCTCCAGGCTCAGTATCCCGGATCTCCCAAGCCGATCCTGCTCGGCTTCAGCCAGGGTGCGATGCTGGCCATGCAAGCCGTGGCCGCGAAGCCCGAGCGCTTCGCCAAAGTGGTGGCGCTCTCCGGGGCTCTGCCGCGACCTGAGGCCGGGGTGAAGGCGTCGAAGGCGGTTCCCATGCTCCTGACCGCTGGGAAGTTCGACACCATCGTGCCTCCCGAGAGCACCCAGTCGGGCGCTCAGCGACTCAAGGAGCTCGGTCACGCGCCCAAGGTGGTCGTCTTTGAGGGCGCTCACAGCGTGGCGAGGGAGCTCATCCCTCAGATCCGCGCCTTCTTGACGGACCCGAGCCCTCCCTGAGGGAGCTCAGGTCTTCCTGTAGATCGTCCGTACGGCGATCCCGAGGAGCTGAGCGGCCATCTTCTTGTCGCCCTTGGTGGCGTTGAGGGTCTCGCGGATCACGGTGTTCTCGATGTCGGCCAGAGAGGTCCCAATGGGAATCGAGAGGGTGCGCAGATCGGTGTTCCCCTGGTGAATCTGGGGGGGGAGCGCGTCGACATCGATCGAGTCGCCGCGTGAGAGGACCACGGCGCGCTCGATGGCGTTCTCCAGCTCCCGGACGTTTCCGGGCCAGCTCCAGGCCATCAGCCGATCCATGGCCGCGTCGCTGATCCCGTCGAACTGCTTCTGGTTCTTCTCGGCGTAAAGACGCAGGAAGTGCTGAGCTAGGAGCGGAATGTCGTCTTTGCGGTCCCGCAGGGGAGGCAGGGTAATGCTGATGACGTTGAGGCGGTAGTAGAGGTCCTCTCGAAAGCGTCCAGCTTCGACCTCGGCGGCCAGATCCTTGTTGGTGGCCGCTACGATGCGGACGTCCACGCTTCGGGGCTGGCTTGAGCCCAGGCGCTCGATCTCGCCCTCCTGAAGCGCTCGAAGGAGCTTGACCTGGACCTGGGGACTGGTCTCGCCGATCTCGTCGAGGAAGAGCGTCCCCCGGTCGGCCATCTCAAAGCGACCCTTCCGCATGGTTGAGGCGCCCGTGAACGCTCCCTTCTCGTGACCGAACAGCTCGGCCTCGAGCAGGCTGTCGGGAAGGGCCGCGCAGTTCACGGCGACCTGGGGTCCGGTCGCTCGGCCCGAGCCACGGACGATGGCGCGGGCGATGAGCTCCTTTCCGGTCCCGCTCTCTCCGAGCAGGAGCACCGTGGCGCTCGATGGAGCCACCTGGCTCACCAGGTCCAGGGTGCGGCGCATGGCCAGCGAGTTGCCGATCACGGCACGGCCTCGGTGGCTCTCCTCGAGCTGGGCTCGAAGGATCTCGTTCTCGCGCACCAGCTCCTGTCGGTCGAGCGCTCGCCGAACCGCCCGGACGATCTGAATTCGCTTGAAGGGCTTGGTCACGAAATCCCACGCGCCCTCCTTCATCGCCTCGACCGCCTTCTCCACCGTGCCAAATGCCGTCATGAGGATGAAGACCGTCTCTGGAGAGACCGTCTGGGCGGCGCGCATGAGCTCAAGGCCGTTGGTCTTGGGCATCATCAGATCGGTCAGACAGACGCCGACCCGGACGCGTCGAAGAATCTCGAGCGCCTCGTCACCGTTGCTGGCGCTGATGACCTCCACACCCTCCCGTTCAAAGATCCGCGTGAGGGACGCGAGATTGGAGGCGTCATCGTCCACGATCAGCAGCCGGGCTCCGCCGAGCACCTCAACATCATTGGTCATGGTGGGGTTCCCCCGTGATCAGGAGTCCTGTTTAGCCAAACTGTCACGCGGTGACAACATGACAACGCACTGTGCCATATTGTCTATTCCCGACACAACCCGTTCGCCTTTTTGGGTCTCCCTCTTCTCTGCGTGAACGACAAGGGGAGCTCGATTATTGCCCCTCGGATGCTCGGGTCGGGAGCCCGTTCATGAGTTCCCGGGTTCGGGGCCATTGCCCCCGACCGACGCCATGGTTTATGGTCTTCGGGTCGACACGAGGAGGACCTGGATCGACATGCGTGGTCTGTTACTCAGCGCTCTCAGCTTGACGCTCCTGCTCACGGCGTGTGACGCCGTGAACCGGGACACGGATGCCGAGCGGCAGATCCTCTCGGAGCAGAAGGCCATCGTCGCCTACTCAAAGAGCGTCCCTGCGGCGGATCTCCAGCAGACCCAGTTCTCCAGAGCCTGGTCGGCGGCCAACGAGATCAAGACCATGAAGGCGTTCCGCGAGAGCATGCGGGACAAGGTGATCCCGAGCCTGAATGACCACGTGAAGTCGCTTCAGGAGATGCCCACCGGCTCGGCCGAGCTGGAGAAGATCCATGGAGCGATGGTCGCAAGCTGGTCCGAGGTGGTGATCGCGTTCAACGTGTTCCTCGATGGGCTCAACGAAGACAACGTCGAGTCGAAGTACAGGACGCTGCTCGAGGCCATGGACAAGGTCGGTGAGGCGGAGAAGGCCTACCACGCGAGCCTCCGAGAGTACTACGCGCGGAGCCGCGTAAAGCTCGTCGACTCCAAGAAGCCCTAGGGTTCTGAGAGTCCCGCCTTGCAACTGCTTCTGAGCCTGAGACCCCGCCAGTGGGTAAAAAACCTCTTCGTGCTCGCGCCTCTCGTGTTCGCGGAGCACGCAGCGGATGGCGCCCTTGTCGTGCGTGCGGCTGCCGCATTTGGGCTCTTCAGCCTCCTCTCGGGATGCGTCTATCTGCTCAACGACATCGTGGACGTGGAGAGCGATCAGGCCCACCCGGTCAAGCGTCACAGGCCCATCGCCTCCGGGCGTCTTCCCCTGAGTCAGGCGCGCCTCGCGCTCGCCATTCTGATCCTGCTCACGGTCGGCGCGAGCTTCGCTCTCGATCTTCGGTTCGCCGCCGTGGGCCTCGCCTACTTCGTCCTCAACGTGGGCTATTCATTCGCGCTCAAGCACATCGCCTTCATCGACGTCCTGACCATCGCGACGGGGTTCATCCTGCGCCTCTTCGCGGGTGCCCTCGCCATCGACGTCCCCTTGAGCCTCTGGCTGGGTCTTTGCACCTTCCTGCTCGCGACCTACCTTGGCCTCGGCAAACGCAGGCATGAGCTGCTCTTGTCCCTGGAGACGGGCGTCCGATCTCGGAAGGTCTTGAGCGCCTATCATCCACGAAGCCTGAGCCTGGTCATGGGAGGGTTCTGTGTGGCGACCGCGGCCGCCTACGGAGCCTATGTGATGCTCGGAGAGACTCTGGCGTCCTACAGCCCTTCGACCCTGTGGCCGACGATCCCCTGTGTGCTGGTCGGCCTGGGGCGCTTCTATCAGCTCACCAGCCGCGACGTGACCGGCAGCAGTCCGACGGAGGCCATGCTCACGGACTGGCCCTTCGTCCTCAACATCGCGGTCTGGACGGGGCTGGTCGTTTGGGTCATTTATCTCCCATGAAGCGCTCCTCACGAGACCGAATACTCGGGATGGTGTTCGCCCTGATCCTGGGCGCGTGCGCCTCGACGCCAGAGGTGCCGCCGGTCGACGCGAAGCCGCCGACCTATGCGGAGCGGGTCGAGAAGCGCATCGCCGGTGCTGCTGAGCGAGAGGTCCACGAGCTGCGCTACAACCCGGGTCTTTGCGGGTGTCCGCCCTTCGAGCTGGAGCTTCAAGGTCGCTGGCACCGCGTGACCTTCGACGTCGCCGATGACTCCCATCCCGTGCTCGTCGAGCTGCGCGAGGCTGTCGAGCGAGATGAGGGGGCGGGCGACCTGGGCCGCTACATCATCCAGGGCCGACTCGATGATCGTGTCGGTACCTGCGGTCAGGGAGCCTTGTTCTTGACCCTGGATCCGACCGCCTACGGGGCGCCGGAGTCCGAGCCCTCGGAGGGCGAGTCTTCCGACGAACCCTCAGAGGAGTCTCCTGACGAG
>CALCNF010000506.1 GCA_937897815.1 uncultured Pseudomonadota bacterium
AACGATCGTGTCGCCGCCTTCTTCGCGGGGGTCCTCCTCCATTATGAGCGCGAGTTCAAGCGCTCCAATGAGCTGCTCGACCGGGCCGCCGTGGAGCTCAAGGACGAGCCTCGTCTGCACATCTACCGGGCCATGAACGCCTTCAATCTCGGTGACCGCGCTCAGTCCGAGGCGTCGATCACCCGGGCCGCGGAGCTGGAGACCCAGGATCCTGACGTCTTCTATTGCCAAGGAGAGATCTACCGGGACACGGACCGCGAGCGAGCCCGGGAGGCTCTGGAGATCTACTGGTTCCAAACGGAACTCAACAGCGATCCGAATTCATCGAAGCAGGCGAGGGTTCGGGGCATGATGACGGCCATCGAGCGGTGCATCGAGGAGAAAACGCCGGCCCCTTGTCCCGGTCCCTGGGAACATGTTTTCGCCAGCGCGTTGGATACAGAGGGCGCCCGATCGGACCTTTGACATGGCGGAGGCCCTACGGCACGGTGGCCTCATGAAGCGTACCGTAGTGTTCGTCTCGCTCCTCATGGGGCTCTCCGTATCCTCCACCGCCATGGCCGCCTACGTACTGGGCGTTGACGCCGCCCGGCCCGTGAAGAAGTGGGTCACCGCTTTTGAGTCCCTGGGGGTGGAGTCGATCTCGATCGCCAAGGACAAGGTCACGGTGAGCCTCAAGGATGGCTGTGTCTTGTCCGTGTATCACCCGGACCAGGCGCCCGCGAGCGCCACGAGGGTGACGGGCAACGCCGTGGCTGGCTGGTCGCCCGGGTGTGAGGGCGTGGAAGGGCGCGACGAGGCGCTCAATGTAAAGGCCGCTGGTCAGCTCAAGCTCCCCTGGATCAACCTGGCGGGAGAGGCCTCGAGCGGAAAGAGCGCGAGCCAGGAAGCGACGATCCAGGCCCGAACCGACGCGAAGCGGGCCCTCGTTCGCAACGATCTCAAGCGGGCGCAGCGGGCGCTCAAGCCCATTCTGACAGGGAAAGATATCCGACCGATCGATCGGGTCGGCCTCTTGCCGCTGATCGCGGCGAGCGGCTTGCGAGCGGAGGCCTGGAAGGTCGCCAACGATCCGGCGATGAACGAAGTAGGCGTGAGCTTGCTCGCCAGCGTGCGAACGATGCTGCTCGCTGGCGCGGGCCTCGGGGCCGAGGTGGCCCGTGTGACGATCGAGAAGGACAACGCCTGCCATGCGGCGCCCATTCTCTCCGCGAGCCTGACCATGCGCGCCTACGAGTCGACCCTTCGCCTGGGCGAGCGAATGCGCGCCCTCGACCCCGGCTGCTTCGCCGCCTATCAGGAGGAGGCCGAGGCCGCCACGATGCTGCGGGATCTCGAGCGCCAGAAGAAGGTCACCCTGGCGGCCATGGAGCGGTTCAAAGGGGATGAGCGGTTGGCGCCCATGGAGGAGGCGTATCTGGTGGCCCATGGCCAGGTCGACGTCGTCCAGAAGCGTCTCGAGGCCCGTCTCGCCGGAGGTGACCGCTCGAGCGACGTCGTCAAGGAGCTCATCGGCTTCTACATCGCTCCCGAGCGTCGAGCGGAGAACCTGAAACGATTCCGCGCCCAGGCCGACGCCGACAAGGCCGACGACATGGCGGCCTTCTTCACGGGCGTGCTCCTGCACTACACCCAGGACTTCGAGGCCTCCTCATCCTACCTGGAGCGGGTCGAGAAGGTCCTCGCCACCGAGGCGCGCCTCTTTATCTATCGCGCCATGAACGCCTTCAACCTCGGGGATATGAAGACGGCCAAGCGCCTCTTGGGGAAGGCAGAGAAGCTCGATCTTGAGGATCCAGACGTCGTGTACTGCATCGGAGAGATCTACCGCGATGAGGACCGACCCAGGGCGCTCAAGGCGCTCAACGCCTACTGGCACCAGACGGCTTTCACCTCCGACCCGACCTCGGTGAAGCAGCAGCGCGTGGCTGGAATGATGCGCGCCATCGAGCGCTGCATCCGCGACAAGACCCCGGCGCCCTGCCCGGGTCCCTGGGAGCACACCTTCGATAGCGTGGCTATGGTGGCCGGAAAGAAGGCCGCCGACGAGAAGGTTCAGAAGCTCAAGGACCAGGGCATGATCGGCGGGGGCACGACGGGCCCGCCTCCTGGCATGGAGCTTCCCCCAGGAGTGGAGCCGCCGCCTGGCTTCAAGCCGCCCGCTGACTGGGACCCGAGCAAGGGGCCGCCGCCTGGCTTCAAGATGCCGGGGGACTTCAAGCCGCCCCCCGGGTGGGACCCAAGCAAGGGCATGCCCCCGAATATGAAGCCCCCTGGCATGGACTCCAAGGGCGCTGACGGCAAGGCGAAGAAGACCGGGTCATGACCCGAGAGACTACCGGACGTCCCCGGTCCGCAGCCGCAGCTCTTGTCGTCGCCGCCAGCCTCACTGTGGCGGCCGGAGCGGCTCACGCCTCGCCGCTCCTTGAGCTCACGGGCGGGGTCTCGGACCACCCCTTTGTGAGCGCCCACCTGGGCGACGGACCCTCGGTGGCCTACACGAACCCGGCGCTCCTGACCCAGGGCAAGGTCTCGAGCTTCTTCGGTGTCATGGTCGTGAGCCAGGCGCTGTCCATCGATCTCGATCCCCGGGATCCGAGCCACGACATCAGCGAGGCGGTCTACAAGGCGCGCCTCATCGGCGAGGACGGTTTGCTCTCGCCCCTGACCATCAAGCCCCTCGCGACCAGCGACCTGGCCGAGCCCCGTGGCTCGTTCGACCCCTCAGGGTCGGCCGGGTATCTGGTCCTTGGCTCCACGACGCCGATCTACCGCGATCGCCTCTTTCTGGGGTTCCAGTTCACGCTGCCCATGGCGGAGTTCGAGAGGCAATCGCCCTTCTTCGTCGATGAACGCGAGCAGTTCTTCTCCAACAGCCTTCACTTCGAGCTGCTCGAGGACCGCCTCGAGGGCAACGCTGCGGTCTTGGCGCTGGCCGGAGAGGTCCTCGACACGCTCTCGGTGGGCGTGGGCGCATCGATGGTGACCCTCTCGGAGGCCAACAGCGACGTGTTCATTGGTGATCCGAGCTACAGCACGGGCGGCAACATCAACCCTCACGTGAAGATCAGCACCCTGTTTCTTCCCCACGCGGGCATCACCTGGGAGCCCACGAGCGCTTGGCGTCTCCAGGCGACCGCGCACTTCGCCGGTGGGCACAAGGTCCGGGGCCGCAGCAGCGTGCAGCTTTGGAGCTTCCCCTACGCGGAAGGCGAGAACTCGATCGATCAGGACTTCTCGCTCGTCTATCGGTACCAACCGTTGCGTTTGGGCTTCGGAGTGCGTCTAGGGGCTGACCCAGACAGCGCAGGGGTTCGACCCTGGGAGGCGGCTCTGAGCGCTCGCTGGAGTCAGTGGTCGACCTATCTCGATAGGCAGGGAGAGTCTCCAAGCGAGACCTGGGCCGATACGGTGGAGCTCAGCGCCGGCGCAGGCGTGCTGCTCGGCGCGCAGCGTGTAGGTCTCGATCTGCGTTACACGCCGAGCCCTGTACCCGATCAAGTGGGCCGATCCTCCTACGTCGACAATGACCGCGCGGCCCTTGGGTTGAGCTGGACGCTCCCCCTCGCGCGCGGCTGGGACCTTGGGCTTCAAGGCCAGGCTCATGCGCTCTTGGCCAGAGCGACGGTGAAGCGAGCGGACGCGTCGAACCCTGTATTCGATGAGTTCCCTGATTCCGCGGACTTGAAGACCGGGGATCTGATCCCTGAGTCCCAGGGACTTCAGACGAACAGCCCTGGATTTCCAGGTTTTTCAAGTGAAGGCTGGATCTGGACCGGGGGGATTGTGCTACGGAGAGCGCTCTAAGTTCACGCGCCGCCCCCCCACAAGAGAGCATCCATGCGTCACACGAACTCACTGGCTTGTCTCCTGACCCTCTTCTTCATCGTCCCCGCCTGTGACTCAGACAGCGGCGACTCTTCGGGATCGGGTGACTTCACGGTCGTTCAGCCGTCGAATCCAGACGCTACGGATGCAGCATCTGACGCGCTCGCCGCCGACTCGGTCGTGGCGGTCTCGGACGCCGGATCGTCCGTCGTCGATGCGGGTCCTGTTGAGGACACGGCCGCACCGGTGGACGTTGTCGCCGACGCGTCGGCGGGCACGCCCGACACCTCTGTGGTACCTGAGGACACCGCCGGGCCCACCGCGTCACAGTTCGCGGGTCGTTGGGCCCTTCGATACTGGGTGAACACCCTCACTGAGGTCCCGGTCGTGGGCGGCACCATGGAGACCAAGGTGCTCACTCTTGGGATCGTCGAGATCACAGATACAGACTCCGGCTTGAACCTGGCCAATGAGACCTGCGCGGTGGAGATGATCAGCGAGGAGGGCGCTCTGGCTGAGACCATCCTCCCCGACGCCTTCGTCAACTCCATCCCTGTGGCCAACCGACCGGCGGTCCTGACAGATGATGGCGCAGGGTTCTTCTGCGACACCTTCTACGAGGTTCGAGGCGCGAACCTCGAGGACATCGCGAACGAGGCGCTCCCGACGGAGCCGAATGATCCGAGGGTCTTTGACCAGGATGGAGATGGACATCCCGGGATGACCATCAGCGTCACGGGGCTGGCCGATGGTGATATCTATCTGGTGCAGCGAGGCTGGAACAAGCTTCAGACGACCTCATCGGACGGGACCCGCATCTTCGGCACAACCGAGTGGGGCGATGAGCAGTCCTACCTCGACGCGAGCAGCTTGATTCTGAAGTCTCTGGAGCCTGTCTCCTGGCCGGACCCGGATCCGACCAAGCACGGTTGGGAGCTGGTCTATGCGCCTGAGATCAACTGCAATCAGGTGATCGGGACGGCCGCGACCATCTTCGAGTCCCAGTAGGCTCAGGGTCTCAGCGGGTCAGGATCGCGACCGCGCTCAGGACGACCGCGCTCAGGGCCATCCAGCGCAGCATCGATGCCCAGCGGACCGCCACGCGGACCCCCAGGGCTGCTCCGACCACGCTGCCCGCGGCGACGACGAGTCCAGGCGTCCAGTAGAGCATGTCCGCCGCGGCGAAGATCCCCAGGGCGACCGCGGTCAGGCCCATCAGCAGCGCGGCCTTCACGCCGTTCGCTCGGAGCGGATCGAGGCCGACGACGCCCATGAGCGCGCCGAGGAAGACCAGCCCAAGCCCCGCCTGCAGGAAGCCTCCGTACAGCCCCGTGAGCCCCATAAGCAGCATCTCGAACCAGCGACCCCGCTCGGGGTTGGCGTCCTCGGTCGCGGCGGCTTTGTCTTGATCGCGACGCACCACCATCACGATACCCACGGCGATGAGCACGGCCAGGATCAGGGGCTCCATCACCTGGTCGGGGACCTCGGTGGCGAGCCAGGCGCCGACGCCCGCGCCGATCAACGTGGGCGCCAGGTGCCGCCGGACCTGCTCCCAGGGAACAGCCCCGGCCCGATGGAACCCGTGAGTCGCCGTCACGGTCTGAGCGGCGACGGCGATTCGGTTGGTCGCGTTGGCGTCCGCCGCCCCGATCCCCATCAGCATGAGCGCTGGCAGGGTGATCAGGCTGCCGCCGCCCGCGACGGCGTTCATGAGCCCGGCGATCAACCCGCTCCCTGCGAGAATGGCGAGCTCCGTGAGGCTCATCGCGCCTCGCAGACACGCTCCTGAAAGCGGTGAATCATGTGGGCGACGGCCATGGTGACGCCCTTGCCCATGGCGATGTGTAGGAACTCGTTGGGTCCGTGGGCGTTCGAGGCGGGCCCAAGGACTCCCGTGATGACGAACTGAGCTTCAGGGAACTTGTCTCCGAGCATCCCCATGAACGGGATCGTTCCGCCCTCGCCGATGTAGCCAGCCGGGGGACCGAAGTAGATCTTGGACGCCTCATCGACGGCCTCGGACAGCCATGGGGCGAGGGGAGGAGCGTGCCAGCCCGCGTTGGCGTTATTGGGAGTGAAGGTCACCTGGGCGCCGTAGGGCGGGTCGGCTTCCAGGAGGCTCTTCACCGTCTGGGTCGCAGTGGGCTTGTCGAGCGTCGGAGGGACCCGGAGCGACAGCCGCAGCTCGGTGTAGGGGCGCAGGACGTTTCCAGCCTGGGAGACGTGGGGCATTCCGGCCGCGCCTGTGACGCTCAGGGCGGGTCGCCAGCTGCGGTTGATCAGGAGCTCGGCTGGGCTCTCGGAGATCGGCCCGGCGCCGTCGACGAAGGGCATCTGCTCCTCCTCCGACTCGGCCAGAGCCTTCGCGGTCGCCTCAGCCTGGTCGATCCGCTCCTGGGGGATCTCGACGTGGAGCGCCTCGGGAAGGATCTCACCGGTGGCGCTGTCCTCGAGCCGCCCGATCAGCTCACGCGCGATCCGAAAGGACGAGGGCACGATCCCGCTGGCGCGCCCCGAATGGACGCCCTCTCGCAAGATGTCCACTCGGAGGTTGCCCGCGACCGTTCCGCGAAGCGAGGTCGTGAGCCAAAGTCGCTCGTAGTCACCGCACCCTGAATCAAGGCAGACGACCAGATCGACGGTGCCGATACGATGTTCGTAGGCGTCCATGTACGCGGGGAGGTCGACCGAGCCGCTCTCCTCCGAGCACTCGATGACGAAGACGAGCCGTGGGTGGGACAACCCCTGCTCGCGCAGGGCCTTCACGGCCGCCACCGACGCGAAGACCGCGTAGCCGTCATCTGCGCCGCCCCGGCCATAGAGCTTTCCGTCTCGAAAGACGGGCTTCCAGGGTCCCAGATCGGGCTCCCAACCCTCCATCGGAGGCTGCTTGTCGAGGTGCCCATAGAGGAGGACCGTCCCACGGTCGTCGCCGGGGACCTCGACGAAGAGCAGAGGCGTACGCCCCGGGATCCTGAAGATCTCGGTCGTGGCCCCGGGGAGGTCCTGATCGACGACCCACTCGTAGGCCATGTTCACGGCTTCGTCGATGAAGCCGTTGGCCTCCCAGTCGGGGTCAAAGACGATGGACTGGGCGGGGATGGCGACGTAGGGCTCGAGGGTCGGCAAGATCTCGTCGTCCCAGAAGCTGTCGATGTAGGCACGAGTCCGCTCAGTATCCATCAGGCCCTCTTCGCTCATTCAATATCCCATGCTCGCGCGACCGGCTCCGCCGGGCAAGTCGTTCCCCATTCGCCTCGAAAATTACCCGGTCCCGGTCACGGACGTCGGCGGGTTCAGAGACCGCTTAGACTTGACACTCCGGGCGCCCCAACCTAGAAGCCGAGTCCCACCCAGACGGGGCGTAGCGCAGTCTGGTAGCGCACTTGCTTCGGGAGCAAGGAGTCGCTGGTTCAAATCCAGTCGCCCCGACCAAAGCCGGGCCCAATCGGGCCCGGCTTTTTTATATCTCCTCGAAATCAAAGCGCTTGTCTCGCGGCTGCGGTTGACAGCGTCCGGTCGCTGATCCAACGTTCCTAGCTGCTCCTCGTGAACCTGGAGAGGTCCCATGGGTCGCCGATCGTCAGCCGCGCTTCTGGAGCCCGCTGGGCCTATGACGCTCCTGATCCTGGCCCTGTGCCTCGCCCTGACCGGGTGTCGGGTGAACCCTGAGGCGCAGAGCGGAGGGGACGGCTATCGCAACGAAGCGCAGCCGCTGGTCCTCGACAGTTGGGTCACCGATGATCTGAACGCGGGGGGCGGAGACACGACCGACTGGAAGGCCATCGAGATCACGACGCCCGCTCAGATGGTCGTCGAGATCCGCGCCGATGAGAGCGACACTGAGCTCCTGGTTGGGGCCTTTGATCGCTACGGTGTCCAGCTGGGCAAGGTCGAGCGTCGAGAGAGCACGCCTATCGCCAGCTTCGCCTTCGCGGCGAGCGCCGTCGGCAAGCACTTCATCATGGTCCGCGCGACAGGCGGGCCTCCTTCGTCGTATACCTTACGTGTCCGGACGGGCGACGCCATTGAAGGGGCGGGCGGCCTGAGGCCGGACTTCTAGGAGCCTGAAGCGCACCGTGAGAAAGATCACCGCCAAAGGGCTGACGGACGTCGGCCAAAAACGAGACCACAACGAGGACTTCTTCGCGTGTGAGGATGGACTTCAGTTCTATGTCGTCTGCGACGGTATGGGCGGTCACGCCTCGGGCGAAGTGGCGAGCCAGCTGGCGGTCAAGGAGGTCGTGAGCCTCGTCCGGGATCGCCGTCACGCCGCCAACTCAGGCCACGTAAGCGAAGCTCTTGTCCGAGACGCCGTGACCTACGCCAATGAGCGGGTCTTCGTGGAGGGCATGAAGAGCGCCCAGACCGAAGGTATGGGCACCACCCTGGTCGCTCTTTTCCCGCGAGAGGACGAGATGATCATCGCCCACGTGGGCGACAGCCGAGTCTACCGGCTCAGCGCGCGCGGCGACCTGGATCTACTCACGCGTGACCACAGCCTGCTCAACGAGAAGATCGACGCAGGAGAGCTGTCGACCCAGGAGGAGATCTCCACCTTCGCTCACAAGAACGTCATCAGCCGCGCCCTGGGGATCCGCGATGAAGTGCAGGTGGACACCCGCAGGGTGCCCCGGCGCCCCGGAGACATCTTCCTCCTGTGCACGGACGGGCTGACGGATCTGGTCGACGACGGAGATATCGAGGCGGTCCTCGACGGCAATCGGGATGATCTGGATGAGGCGCTCGAGTGCCTCGTGCGCATGTCCAACGCTCGAGGAGGCAAGGACAACATCACGGTCCTGGCCGTCCGCATCGATGACGAGCCCAGCGATGATGAGCTCGCCGCGACGATTCAGGACCCCATGAGCGCGGCCGGCTCGTCCGGCTTCGAAGAGGATGACCACGACACGGAGACCAGCCCAGTGATCCCCATGGTCGACAGCGCCGCGCCCACCCCCAAACGCCGCAATTCCAAGGGCGTGATCGCCCCGGTCGACGTGCAGAGCGGCAGCGTCGGGTTCGTCTCGACCGAGCCTCCGGCCTGGGCCAAGCGCCTGGGCTCGCCCAGGGTCGTCGTCACCTCGGGTCTGGAGGACTAGGGCTCGATCAATAGGGCGCTAGTCCATCTCAAGGCGCCGAAAGCGCTTGGACGTGCTCACGTTCTTTGGAGGCGCTGACTCTGCTGGCGCAGGGGCCTGCTCTGAGGGCTCAGGCGACGTCTGCGCAGGCTCGGGTGCTGGCGCTGTGGCCGGATCGTCCCTGGGCGCCTCGGGCGGCGCAGCGATCTCAGGAGCGGGTCTCGGGGAGCTCGTCAGCGCGCCAGCGCCCAGGGGCTGCCACTGGCCCCCGACGCGGGCCTCCACCGAGGTGCCGCTCACCCGCAGGTGATCCAGCTCGGGAAAGTCGTACTGGGAGTACAGCTGGGCCAGGACGGCCGGAAAGCTGTCCAGAGGGGCGGAGGCCTGCCCGCCCTCGATGACATAGGTCCTGAGCAGCGCGTCCACGATCCCGGAGAGCTCTGCCTCTCCGTGCATCGCCAGGACGGCGCTCATGAGGCTCGGGTCACGCCATGGGTCCCGAACCCGCGCCGCCTCGATGGCGCGCGCCTGCTCGGGCTCGAGGAGGCTCGTGTCCACGGAGACGTCGATAAGACGAGCCCCTTCAAAGGTCGCGCCGGCCAGGTTCGCGTGTCGCAGGTCGACCTTCACCAGGAGCGCATGGTCGAAGCGCGCGGAGAACAGGTTGGCGCCCTGAAGGTCGCAGTCGACCAGGATCGCATGAGAGAGGTCGGCGCGGTCGAGGGGCACGGCGCCTCGCTCGCTGCTCACGAACCGCGTGTTCATCAGGAGAGCCCGAGCGAAGCGCGCAGCGAACAGCTCGCAGCCCTCAAACGCGACCGACTGCAGGCGCGCTCCATCAAAGACGGCGTTGCCCATTCCGCACCCGAAGAACTGGGTGGCGGTCAGCGTGGCGCGCTCAAAGCGCGCCTCGATGAGCTCACTTGAGAACAAGGAGCAGGCGCGCATCCGTCCACCAGAGAACACCGCGCCGCGCATGCTGCTCTCGCTGAATCTTACGCGCGACCACTCGCAGGAGGAGGCATCGGTCTGGTGCATCCCTACCCGTCGAAACGCCACGTCCGCCATTCTGGCGTTGTCCATGGCCACGCCCGTCAGGTTCATCTCCTGGACCAGACGCCCCGACAGCTCGCCCTCCGCCAGGAGGGACTCGAACTCATCGGGGGATCGGAGGGCCTCCTCACTCATGCTCGCCTCGCGTTCGGGGTGCGTCGCCGTTCATCGGTCTCGCGGGTCAGGGTAGCATGCCTGCCGCGGCGACCGCACCCGGGTCTCGGTCCCGTGGACAACGCCCTCAGAGCAGGGGTATTCTTGGGTGGCATCCTGGAGACTGCTCTGACGACCTCTGCACCGCTTCAACTCGTGTATCGTGACGCAGCAGGCGCTGAGATCGTCGTCCTACTCGACGAGCAGGCCGAGGCGATCGTCGGCCGAGACCCCAAGGCGGCGGTGACGACGCGGAACCCGTCGGTGAGCCGCGCCCACGCCCGAATCGAGTTTGAGGCTGGCCAGTGGCGGGTGACCGATCTCGGCAGCTCAAATCATTGCTATGTGAATGAAGAACAGGTGGAGCAGGCGCCGATCGCCCCGGGCGACCGGCTTCGCTTTGGAAACTTCGAGGTCACCGTGGAGCGCGCCGCTGAGGCCGTGCCGCCCCCGAGCCCTCGGGAGGGAACGGCCTCCATGGAGACCATGGAGGATCTCCGAGTCCTGCACCCTGGTCCCGAGCCCTCCCTTGAGGCGAGCGCCGTTCGCGAACAGGTGACCATGTTGGAGACCGCCGTCGCCGACGCGAACGCCCGGGTGGAGGAGCTGGAGCTTCGATGCCAGGAGTTGGAGCTTCGGGAGTCTCGCCATGAGCAGGAGCTCGACGGTTGGCACGGGCGCTACGAGCGCAGCCGTGAGCAGCTCGATCACACCCAGGGTCTCCTCGAGACGTCTCGCGAGGAGAGCGCCGACCGCGAGCGGCTCCTCGACGAGCTGGAGCATGAGCTGAGCGGCCTACGCGCCCAGGTCGAGCACCAGGAGAGCGGTCAGCGGGAGGTGGACGACGAGCGCGATGAGCTGAAGACGAAGGTCGTCCAGCGGGATCGCCGCGTGGACGAGCTGGAGCGCGAGCTCGATCTCATGGAGTTCGATCTGCGGTCGGCTCGAGAGGAGATCGAGGGGCTCGAGGACTCCCTTCGACAAGACAGCTCAGAAGTTCGTGGCCTGGAGCGGGAGATCTCGCTCCTTCGCGAGGTGAACGCCGACAAAGAGAACGTCGTCACCGACCTGAAGCTGCAGCTCGAGGCGCGCGCCCGGGAGATTTACGATCTGAAGGCGGGCACGGCGGTCCAAGATCTGGAGGCGGCCAAGCAAGAGGTCCTCGAGCAGTACTTCGAGAAGAATCGTGAGGTCGACCGACTGGCCGAGGTGATCAAGGAGGCTGAGCACCGAGAGCGAGACCTGGACGCGCAGATCGAGCAGATGGCCAAGCAGATCACGGAGCGCCGCGACGTGAGCGCCGATCCCGATTATCAAAGAAAGGTCCGTGAGCTTGAGCGGTCTCAGGCCGACCGGGCGGAGGCTGAGGCGAACCTCGAGCGCGCTCAGGAGAAGCTGGCGGAGTTCGGTCCGGAGGCCAAGGCCAAGCTTCAGGGTGAGATCGCCTTCCTGGAGCGCAAGAATAAGGCCCTCGCCGCTCGTGTTCAGGACATGGAGGGTCAGAGCGCTCCGGCGCCTGCCCCGGAGCCAGAGCCCGAACAAGGGAGCTTCGTCGCGCGCGATGAGGCGCTCGCGCGAGTCGAGGAGATCAAGGAGGCCTACGTGGGGTGGAAGAGCAACATCCACCTTCTGAAGACCTACCTCGATGAGCTCACGAGCCCTGGTGGCAGCGAGACCCAGGTGACCGTCTCCCTGTCGAGCATGCGGGACCTGATTCTCGTGCTCCGTGAGGACGCGGGAGCACTAGGGAGTGAGCTGGTCGCCTTGAAGGATCTCCTCGCGCGCGAGTAGGCTGAAGGGCGAGCGGCCCAGGCTCGCCGCAACGAACCCAAGGAGGTGGCCCTATGGCACCGTCATCATCGACCTCCCGTCAGGAGCTTGAGTACCTGATCCGCGCTGGCTATGGGCTGATCTCCATCGTCTCGTCGGAGGAGGAGCGCGTCGAGCGCGCCATCCGGGCTATCGGAAGCGCCCGGGAGCGAAAGGTTGTGGCCTGGTCGATCACCGAGGGCTTCACCTCGCTCGACGGCGGATCGAGCTACGGGGACATCAAGGACCCGCTTCGAGCCCTGGACTTCGTGGCGAACTTCGAGGACCACGTGATCTGTGTCCTGAGGGATTACCACCCCTACCTCAAGGATCCATCGATCGTGCGTCGCCTGCGCGACCTCCATCGGAGCTCCAAGGAGAGCGACTACTTTCAGCACCTGATCCTCCTGAGCCCGACCCTGAACGTGCCCGTGGAGCTCGAAAAAGAGCTGGCGATCATCGACTACGATCTGCCCGACCGGGATGTGATCGAGCAGATCGTCTGGAAGGTCGCCCAGAGCGTGGACGACTCGGTCCAGCTCAGCGTGAAGACCGACTCCGAGCAGCGCGAGGCGGTGATCGAGGCCGCTCTGGGGCTCACGGCCGAGGAGGCGGAGAGCGTCTTCGCCAAATCCCTGGTGAAGACCCGGGACTTCGACATCAGCACCATCCTCGCCGAGAAGAAGGGCATCATCCGCAAGAGCGGCATCCTGGAGTTCTACGCGACCGACGATCGGTTCAACGACGTCGGAGGCCTCGATGTGCTCAAGGGATGGCTTCGGAAGAGAAAGGCCGCGTTCTATCGCGACGCGCGGGACTTCGGCCTGCCGGCGCCCAAGGGGCTGCTGCTCGTCGGTGTGCCCGGCTGCGGTAAGTCGCTCACCGCCAAGGCCATCGGCGCCATGTGGAACATGCCGCTGCTTCGGCTGGACGTGGGCAAGGTCTTCGGCAGCCTCGTGGGCTCCTCCGAGGAGAACATGCGCAAGGCCATCGCGACCGCGGAGGCCGTGGCCCCGTCCATCCTGTGGCTCGACGAGCTGGAGAAGGGCTTCAGCGGAACGGGGTCCAGCGGGTCGACGGACGGCGGCACCACGGCGCGCGTCTTCGGTACGTTTATCACCTGGCTTCAGGAGAAGCAGAGCTCTGTGTTCGTGATCGCCACGGCCAACAGCGTCGCCAGCCTGCCTCCCGAGCTGCTTCGTAAGGGGCGCTTCGACGAGATCTTCTTCGTAGATCTTCCCAGCGGCTCTGAGCGCTCCGACATCTTCGATATCCACATTCGCAAGAAAGAGCGGGACCCTGAGGCCTTCGATCTTGAGGCCCTGGTCTCCGCCAGCCAGGGCTTCTCGGGTTCAGAGATCGAGCAGGGCGTCGTGAGCGCGCTCTACGACGCTTACGAGGACGACAAGGCGGAGCTCGACACCGCCCGTCTCGTTCGTTCGCTTCGGGAGATCATCCCGCTTTCCTTCACCATGAAGGAGGGGATCGACGCCATGCGTGAGTGGGCGGGCTCAAGAGCGCGAATGGCGAGCTCATCTACCGCGTCGGATCCGGAGGCGTCGCCGGGCCGCAAGCTGGAAATCTGACCGTCGAACCGGCAGACTGGTGGCTCTGGGTGTGCGACGCGACCTACAAGAGCCTTGAAGCCAACCGAGGAGTAGCGCGTGTCCCATTTCACGTCTGTGAAGACCAAGATCCGAGACCTGACCTGCCTGAAGCGGGCGCTCGATGACCTCGCTTTCACCTATGATGAGGCGGTCGAAGAGCAGCTGGTCACTGTGCGAGGCTACCAGGGGGAGACCACCGAGGCGGTCCTCTCTGTGCGCGCATCGAAGACCTATGACATCGGCGTGAAGGCCACGGCTGACGGGACCTTTGAGTTCGTCGCCGACTGGTGGGGCGTTGAGTCCACGCGCGGCGTGGGTGAGGAGGAGTTCATCAAGAAGCTCACCCAGCGCTACAGCTACCACAAGGTCATGGAGGAGATCCGAAAGAAGGGCTACACGCTCGAGGAAGAGGTCTCCGAGGACGACACCATCCAGCTCCGCGTGCGGACCTGGTCGTAGGGAGGAGATCATCATGGCGACGAAGAAAGATCTCGTGATCACCATCGGACCCGACGGCGAGGTCACCATCGAGGTGGAGGGCGTGGCGGGCCCCGGTTGTCTCGACCTGACCAAGTTCCTGGAGGACGAGCTGGGAGAGGTGACCGATCGTCAGCTCTCCAGCGCCTATTACCAGGAGGAAGAGGAAGGCGTTTCGATCTCCCTCGACGGCGGTGATCATTCGTGACCGACGTGATGGACCCTGAGGCCGGAGTCGAGTTCGATCCCTTCAGCGGACACGAGCGCTTCGCCCGCGGTCTCGGAGGCGACCGTCCTACGACCCGTGCCCGACTGGAGGCCATCGAACCCCTCGAGGTTCTCGACGTGAGCATCGACCGTCTCGTCGATCTCGACGCCCTGGAGCAGCGCACACAGTTCGAAGGCATGGTTCGCGCTCCGCGAACCCTTGATGAGGACGAGCTCGACACCAAGACCTCGGACGCTCTGATGGAGGTCAAACCCCAGTTTCAGCTGCGGAATCTCGGCCGGGCCGAGCGCTTCGTGGACCCGGAGGAGCCCATGGACTTTGAGTCCACGGAGAGCTCGATCGGCTTGCCAGAGCCCGATGAGGACGCGCCGGACGCGATGGCCTCCGTGAGACCGGAGCTGCTCTCTCGTCTCTCAAGCCAGGCGCTCCGGACGCTCCAGAGCGATCATCGTCATCTCTTTGAGGAGACGGCCTGGAACGCCCACTTCAGCCGCGAGATCAAGGCGGAGGCGGACGGCCCTATGTGGAAGCCCGTCGATCCACCCGATGAAGAGGAGGACCAGGATGAGCCATGACCTGATCGGGCTTCGACGCGCTCTCCACCAGATCCCCGAACTCGGCTTCGAGGAGGAAGAGACCCGGGCCCTGCTCATCGAATCGCTCCGGGGGCTCGGCCGCCAGAGGTTGATCGCGCGCACGGGCATCACCGTAGACTTCGGGTCGTCCGAGCCGGCGCGCCGGCTCCTGCTCCGCGCCGACATGGATGGTCTCCCGATCCAGGAGGAGACCGGACTCCCGTACGCCTCGACCCACCCAGAGCGCATGCATGCGTGTGGCCATGACGCCCACATGGCGGCTCTCGCGGTCGCCTGCGGTCGCCTCGATGAGTCGACCCTGGGAGACGTCGCCGTTCGAGCGCTCTTCCAGCCCGCAGAGGAGGGCCAGGGTGGCGCGCGACTCGCCATCGAGGAGGGCGCTCTTGAGGGCGTCGATGCGGCCTTCGGGATCCACGTATGGAATGAGCTCCCCGTCGGAACGGTCGCCCTGACTCGAGGCGGGATCATGGCCGGCGTCGTCGAGGTGGAGTTCGTGATTCAAGGGCGCGGTGGCCACGGCGCGCTGCCTCACCGGGCGGCCGACCCGATCGTCGCGGCCGCCCAGCTCATCCTCGCTCTTCAGACGGTGGTGAGCCGCAACGCCGATCCATCGGATCCCGTCGTCGTCACCCTGGGCGCCATCCAAGCGGGCGACGCCTTCAACGTCATCCCCGACCAGGCGCGACTCCTCGGGACCGTTCGCGCCTTTGATCCGGCCGTCGAGGTGGAGGTGGAGATGGCGGTACGTCGTGTCGCCGCCGGTGTAGCCCAGGCGAGCGAGACCTCCATTGAGGTTCACTGGAAGCGCTACACCATCCCGACGGTCAACGACGACGAGGTCCGCTCCATCGTCCTTGAGGCGGCCTCCCGAGTGGAGGGAATCGACACCGTGCTCGAGGACTACCGCACCATGGCCGGCGAAGACTTCGGCGAGATCCTCGAACGAGTCCCTGGTTGTTTCGCCCTCGTGGGCTCAGGAGGGGAGGGCGCGGAGCCCCACCACAGCCCTCGATTTGAGATCGATGAGGAGGCGCTTTCTCTGTGCAGGGACCTCCATTTGGCCGTGGTCGACGTCTACGTTGAGCGGCGCGGGTGAAAGTTGGCTTGAGTCCCGACTGATTAGGGTCCACAGTGGCGATCTCGTCGTGCAGGAGAGAGGCAACTCATGGATGCAAAAGAGCTCCAGGCTCGCGTCGCCAGCGGTGTTCTGATCGGTGACGGAGCCATGGGCACCCAGATCTATGATGCGGGTGTCGCTTACGAGCACTGCTTTGACGAGCTGTGTCTCTCACGACCGTCTCTGATTCATGAGACGCACCGTAGATATCTGGCCGCCGGCGCGCAGGTGATCCAGACCAACTCCTTCGGAGCCAACGCCATTCGTCTGGCAGAGCATGAGCTCGAAGGCCAGCTGGAGGATATCGCTCGGAAGTCGGTGGTCCTCGCCCGCGATGTCGCCGATAGCCAGCCGGGAACGCTCGTGGCGGGATCAGTCGGTCCCACCGGCTCCATTATGGCTCCCATCGGTAAGCTTAAGCCCCAGGAGGCTGAGGACGCGTTCCGACCACAGGTGGCGGCGCTGGCGGCAGAGGGGGTGGACTTCCTGCTCCTGGAGACGTTCATGGACCTCCGGGAGATCGAGGCGGCCTTGAGGGCCTGCGCGGCCGAGGCCCCTGGACTGGCCGTCGCCGCGTCGATGAGCTTCACCGATGAGGGCAAGACTATCTATGGCTACAAGCCTGAGGGTGTCGCTCGAGCGCTCTCCGATCAGGGCGCGGCCATCGTCGGGGCCAACTGTTCGGTCGGCCCTGCGTCGCTGATGGACGTGCTTGAACGCATGGTCAAGCGCGTCCCAGGCCTCACCTACATGGTTCAGCCCAACGCGGGTCTCCCCACCTACCACGGCGGTCGCTACATCTACGTGAGCTCGCCAGAGTACATGGCGTCCTACGCGTCGGACTTCGTGGATCTAGGCGTGGGGTTTGTGGGCGGCTGTTGTGGCACCGGTCCGGAGCACGTGGCTGAGATCGCCGCGAACATCACCGGTCGTGTCCCGCAACCCCCTGCAGTTGGGTCGCTCGACATTGAGGTTTACGAGGCCGATGAGATCGCGCAGACCACCAGCCTCGTGGCCTCGGGAGTGCAAGAGAAGCTCGACGCCGGAGAGTTCGTCGTCTCCGTCGAGATCGATCCGCCCAAGGGTATCGACGCGACGAAGCTCATTCATGGGGCGGCCCAGTGCCGGCTCGCTGGCGTCGACGCCATCAACATCGCCGACAGTCCCCTGGCCCGAGCGCGCATGAGCGCCCTCTCACTCGCGAACCTGATTCGCGCCCAGGTCGACATCGAGATCATCTTGCATATGTCCTGCAGAGACCGAAATCTCCTCGGTCTGCAGAGCGAGATGATGGGCGCCTACGCCATGGGCATCCGCAACATCCTGGGCGTGACCGGCGATCCGCCCTCCATCGGCGACTACCCCCACGCGACAGGCGTCTTCGACGTCGACGCTATCGGGCTCACGAGCCTCCTCGCGAGGCTCAATGAGGGCGTGGATCTGGCGGGCAAGAAGCTGAAGTACCGGACGAACTTCCACCTGGGCGTGGCCGTGAACCCGACGACGCCCGACCTGGAGACGGAGTTCCGGCGCTTTCAGCAGAAGGTCGACGCCGGAGCCCAGTTCGCCATGACCCAGCCGCTCTTTGAGCTTGAGCCCATGGAGCGCTTCCTCGAGAAGTGCAAGCCGACCATCCCGATCCTCGCGGGGATCCTGCCGCTTCGAAACTACAAGCACGCGCGGTTTATGCACAACGAGGTCCCCGACATCACGATCCCGGAGTCCTTCCGGGAGCGGATGCTTGAGGCTGGACCTGATGGACCCCAGGAGGGCGTTGCCATCGCTCGAGAGTTCTTCGAGCAGATCCGCCCCATGTGTCAGGGCATCTATTTGATGCCGCCCTTCGATCGCTTTGAGATGGCGGTCGACATCGTCGACGGCCTCATCGAGCCGACCTGAGCCGGGCTCGCTGGACGTCACTCAAGGGGGCAGATCCGGCCGACCTTGATGGCGTCGATGATCGGGCCCACGAAGGCGTTGTTCACGGCGTCACCGCTCTTGAAGGAGAAGCGGATCTGGATGGGCGCCTCGGCCCACTGGGCCAGCTCGATCTCGATCGGTTGCCAGGTCCCATCCGTGGAGCCACCGACGGCGTCCGAAGACCAGACCTCGGTGGCGACGGGACCCTGAACGACAGAGACGGAGAGTCGATCGATGCCTGCCGGATTGGAATACTGCTGGCCGTCCCACTCTGTGGAGAGGTTGAGCCAGAAGGCCAGACCCAGGGTTCCGGCGACCTCGGAGCTCGCCGGCAGATTGAAGGTGGGGGTCGTCAGAGAGACGTCGACCGTCTCGCCGCTCTCATAGGTGGAGGTGGCCTCGTCAGCGATCCAGGCAGAGGAGAAGCCCAGCGCCGCGCTCTGTCCCGTGAGCTTCCAGCCGACGCCGTCGTCGGGGTTTGAGTCCCCCACATAGAAGTCGGTGAGAGACTCCTCAAAGGAGGTGGCGAAGGCGTTCTCCTCAAAACAGCAGAACACGGCGTGCTCGCAGGTGCCCGCCTCCGAGCAGCTGTCGGCCGTGCATGGGTTGCCGTCCGAGCACTCTCCGTCGTCGGAGCAGGACTGGCAGAGCTCGCCTGGCTTGGTGGGGACGGCCGCGCAGACGTTCCCAGCGCCGCCATCGAGCTCGATACACTTGGCCTGGCTGCAGCCGTCTTCGAGGGCGAGGCCTTGGCACTCCACGTCGCTGGTGCAGCAACCGCCAACGCAGCGAGGGACCACCTGAATGTCGTCGATGTAGACCCCCTCATGGAGGTTATCGAGGTTCTGGAGCGTGTCGAAATGGAACTGAAGGCGCACGTTGAGCCCTGTCCATGGGCTCAAATCAGCCCCGAGCATGGCCCAGGCTCCGTCGGTGTTTTTGCCGACGGCGAGGCTGGAGGTCAGGGGCCACGACTCCTGAGTGAAGGCGTCTTGGACGCGCACGCTCAGGACGTCGGTCTCGCCGGGTCCACCCGTGGTCAGGGGATCGACCTCGGACCAGACCCAGAAGAGCACGACGTGCCCGCCCGGTTGGTAGAGCAGCGGGATCGAGGGGGTCTTCAGGGTGCTGGTGATCTTGGTGCCCCCCTCTCCGGGGAGCGGCAAGGGCTCGCAGGCGCCATCCAGGGGCGCGTTGCTGTAGGTCCCGCAATCCGCATCACCGATGTAGGCGGCGTAGGGGGGACGAAGCCACCGACGCTCGCTGACATGCCAGCCGACCTCATCACCCAGGTTGGCGTCGGAGATGATCCAGCCCAGGGCGAAGAACCCCTCGTCGAACCCGGTGCTGAACGCCGGTGGAGTATCCGGGCAGGGGCAGCCGGCGGGGCAGTGGACGCACAGGGCGCCAGGCTGAGGGCACTGGTCGAGGGTGCAGGGCTCGTTGTCGCTGCAATCTGCGACCGTCGTGCAGCAGCCAGGGATGGCCTCAGGCGTGCACAGGTTGTTGACGCAGGTGAACGTCGCGCAGGCGCTGGGTGGATCCAGACTCGTGCAGTCCAGATCCTTGGTGCAGCAGCCGGGTATGGGGGTCGGCGCGCAGGTCTGAAGGGAGGTGCAGATTCCCTCGACGCAGTCCCAGCTCACCTCGAGGGTGCAGGGCTCGCCCGGGGTGCAGGGCTCATCCGAAGCGTCCTCATCGGAGCTCCCGTCGGGCGCATCGATGAGCACGACATCTGACGACGTGTCCGAGGTGTCGCCTCCAGCGTCGTCGGCCGCGGTGTCCTGGGCCTGTGTGTCTGCGCCGCCCGCGTCGCCCGCCACGTCACCGATGGGGCCCGCGTCGTCTTCGGTGTCGGGCCCGACCTCGGATGTGTCATCGCTCGGAGCGTCTCCTGGTGCGTCGGGATCGATCTCGACCGTGGACAGGAGGTCGGTCTCGACATCAGGCGCAGCCGGGACGTCCTCCGATGGCTCGGCGACATCCGGAAGAATGACCTCCATGGGGACGTCGGGTGCGGGCGCAGGCCCCCCGTCGTCCTCGGTGCAGGCGACCACCACCAGGGAGCCACATAGCAGAACAGCGAGCGCTCGGGCGCGACGTGATGTCGCGCCCGAGCCTCGCGGTAACGGACTCATGCGCCGGTTCAGGGAACCTCGGGGCATCCCTTCGTGAAGACCATCTCGTCGATGGCAATACCCTTGCCGTCGTTCGTGAGGTTGTCGAAGGTGTGGAAGTGGAAGCGGAACTGCACCGTCTTACCCGCCCAATCGTCGAGGTTCACGGACGGCTTGTACCACTTGTTGTACTTGCTGCAGTCGTTGCTTCCACCCTCGTCGGCCAGGTTCGCCGGCTTGGAGTAGATGACCTCGGAGTCTCCCGTGTCAGCGTCGACGGCCTCGACGGTGAACACGTCCGCGAAGAACGCGTAGGGACCACAGGAGCTGTCGGGCTCGATGTCCACGTACGCCCAGAAGTCGAGCTGCCAGGGTACGTCGGCCTCGAGGGTCACCGGCGGAGACAGAGCGTTTCCGCATGAGATGGAGTTGGTCGCTCCGCCGTAATCGACGCCGTTACCGAAGTAGAGCGACTGGTCGTCCACCTTGGGGCTCATGCTCATCTCACCGGAGGCG
>CALCNF010000507.1 GCA_937897815.1 uncultured Pseudomonadota bacterium
CCTTCGTCCGACACGATCGGGCCAAGCCTCCAGGAGCGAACGGCAGAGCGCCTCTTCTTCCTCTCCCGTCCACGAGCGAGGTGACGGGGTGAGCTTCTCTCCCAGAATACGCGCGAGCTGCCGGGCCGACCGCTCGACGGTGCCTCGGCCGCGCGGCGGATCGGCGCGGAGCGCCTCCAGCGGATCACAAGCGCTCTGGGCGCCAGCCGGCCCTCGGTTCAGCCGAATCCCCTCCTGAAGCCAAGCGGCGACCCAGCAACCGAGGCTGGTGACCGAGCGCTCTTGCGCGGCGAGGAGGAGGCGGCCCAGTCGAGGACTCAGAGGCAGCGCGGCCAGCTTCGCGCCCAGGGAGGTGATCGCGCCAGTCGCCTCATCGAGGGCACCCAGATCTCCCAAGAGGCGCTCGGCTCGATCGAGTGACGCTACAGGTGGCGCCTCAAAGAGCCGCGCCTGTTCGACGTCTCGAGCTCCCCAGGCCCGAAGATCGAGCAGCAGTCGCGACAGCTCCACCCGGGTGATCTCGCTCGGCTCAAACGCTCCCCGCCCCGCGTGGTCCGCCTCGGTCCAGAGCCGGTGAGCGCGCCCGGGCCCCAGGCGCCCCGCGCGGCCGGCGCGCTGCTCCGCGCTCGCGCGCGAGGTCTTCACGGTCTCGAGGCGATCCATCCCAAGACCCGAGTCAAAGCGCAGGGACTTGGCGAGACCCGTGTCGATCACCGCGCTCACACCCTGGATGGTCAGAGACGTCTCTGCGATGTTGGTGGAGACGATCACCCTTCGGCGTCTCGACGGCTGTATCGCGCGATCCTGCTCCTCGCTGGAGAGGCGTCCATGAAGGGGCAGAAGGTCCCAGGACTGCCAGCGTGCGTCATCCCGGAGACGCGCTAGCGTGTCCTCGATCATCCGCACCCCGGGAACGAAGATGAGAATATCACCTTCACACGCGTCGCCTGTGGCCATCTCCTCGCGGAGGCTCCCCGCGGCCCTGGACAGGGCTCGAGGCAGCTCACGTGGCTTCGGGCTCGGCTCATGAGTGACCCGAACAGGATAGACGCGCCCCTCTGCGCGGATGACGGGGGCGTGATCCAGGAACCGTGAGATTGGTTCGGGGTCAAGCGTGGCGCTCATGGCGAGGATCTTGAGGTCAGGTCGAAGGGCCTCCTGGACCTCTCGCGCGAAGGCGAGCCCGAGGTCGGACTGAAGGCTTCGCTCATGAAACTCGTCGAAGATCACCACGCCCACACCCTCCAGGCCTGGGTCGGACTGGAGCCGGCGAGTGAGCAGGCCCTCTGTGACCACCCGAATCCGGGTCTGTGGTGAGACTCGCGACTCGAAACGAATCTGGTAGCCCACGGTGTCGCCCAGGGCGCTCCCCTGGAGCTCGGCCAGGCGGCGGGCTACAGCGCGAGCGGCGGCCCGTCGGGGCTGCAGCATCCAGATCTCCCCCTCCCCTGCCAGGCCGGCCTCCAGGATCGCTCCAGGGACCAAGGTCGACTTACCTGAGCCAGGCGGCGCGTGAAGCACCGCAGAGCCATGAGCCTCCAGAGCGTCCGTGAGCTCTGGCAAGACGCCCGCGACGGGCAGCGCTTCCGGGTCGACGGTCACGGCCCTCAGATCACCCAGCGCCTGCGCAAGAACGCCAGCAGCGCGAGGCTCAGGAGGAGGCTCCCCGGCGCGGTGCTCCCCTGGCATCCGCCGCTGCTCTTCGAGCCTCCAGAGGTAGGCACGTCCGCTCCGTCGATCTCAGGACCGTCGTCCTCATGGGCCGTGTCAGTCAGATCAGAGCCTTCACCCGTGTCTCCGTCCTCATGGCTCGTGTCCTGCAGCACGTCCGGCTCAGGGCTCGACAAGGGCTCGAGCACGGTGACCATCAGCGGGTTCGAGCCGCTGCCTCCCGCGACCATCACGCGCTCGGCGCCCATGGGAGTGTCCGCAGCCAGCGTGACCTCCACCACGTCCACGTCCACGTAGTCGATCGTCTGCTCCGCTCCGCCCACGAAGACCGCGTTGACCTGGTGCAGTCCCTCGCCCCGCAGGGTGAGCGTCTGTCCACGAAAGGCGGGGTTGGGCTCAACGGAGGTGAGCTGGGGCACGACGAGGGTGTCCGCGAGAACCTGGACCGTAAAGATGTCCGTTCCCTCCGAGCCTCCGATCGCTCCGCGCAGCTGCCCCAGGTCCTCGCCCAACGGCGTCACCATGCAGGCCTTGTCATCGCAGTCGCTGAGCTCCAGTCCCTCGGAGGCCCACTCCACAGAGTCCATCTCCTCTCCGAACAGCCACAAGCTCCCGCCCTGCACGAGGTTGGACGGCGCGACCCGCGTGATCCGCGGGCGCTTTGAGGACGCGCTCTCCACGTGCAACGGGCCCACAGGTTCCGAGGCCACATCGCCGAGATGCACGATCACCTGAGCGGGGCCTGGCACGAGCTCGTCGGGCACCTGGACCACGATCTCGCCTTGAGCGGAAGAGAAGATCTCTGCGTCCTGGTCCCCAACGCTCACGGCGAGAGAGGCCGGGATCAGGGTCCCCCCGATGGTCAGCAGGTCACCCTGCCTGACCGGGTTCGGACTCAGGGAGTCCACCGAAGGGGTCGGTGCCTTCACCTGTATATCGGTCTCGCTCGACCACGCGGGCGTGCTCAGAGTCAGGGTCGCCGTGCCTAAGACGCCCGCATCGAGAGGCACGATGAAGGCCATCTGGACATCCGTCTTGGCTGTGACCTCGCACTCCACACCGTTGAGCATGACGCCGATGACCGCCTCGAAGTTTGAGCCGACGATGTTGGCCGATTCCCCCATAACGACGGGCTGTGGCGAGACGCTTCCGATCGTCGGTGGCGGCGCCGAGATCGCCACCTCGAGCTCTACCGAGTCTCCGCCGCTCTCGACCTTGAGGAGCGCCACGCCGAGAGGAAGCTCGGCGTCGACCTGAAATAGGACCTGGCTCTCTTGAGCCACCTGAATCACCTGCGCCTCGTCATTTAACAGGACGACCACGTCCGCCGGATCAAAGGGTCCGCCGGTGATCTGGCCCATCTCACCCGAGATGAGTGGCGACGGGGAGACACCCGTGATCTCCAGAGCAGAAGCGCCGGGCGCGCTCAGGACCAACAGGGCGCACAGGACGCTGCATCGAAGGAAAAACCTCATGGAGCCTCTCCTGCGATGATCGTGGTCTGGGCCTCGATCTCGGGCGAGAACTCAATACCGTCGCTGGCGCGGACCCGGCAGGTCCAGACCTCATCGGCCGCCGTCATCTCCGCGGGCACATGGGGCGCCTCGCCCAGCTCCTTCACGAAAGCGCCGTCTCTAAACCACCGAAAGCGGTAGAAGACCTCGTCTGTGTCGTAGCTCGGGTCCACGATGGCGCAGGCGATCCCCTGATCTTCATACGGCGCCTCGGGGAAGATGGAGATCGTCGGCTTGGTGGGCGGCACATTCGTGGGCGCGGCAAGGTTTCGCTTGGGATTGTCATCAAAGGTGATGACCTGTGGCTCCTTGAAGACCGCGCAGGTGCCGCCACAACCGTCATCCCCGCAAGCCTTGTTGACACAAGACGGCACGCAACCCGATACGCAGGCTCCCTGCAGGCAGGAGTCTCCCGGAGCGCAGAACCCACAGATGCCCCCGCAGCCATTGTCGCCACAGGAGATCCCGTCGCACTGCGGCACGCAGTCCACAACGCACTGACCCTGGGCGCAGAGCTGACCCCCTAGGCACTCGCCGCAGGTCCCACCGCAACCGTCGCTGCCGCACTGCTTCCCTGAGCAGTCTGCCTCGCACCCGGCTGTGCACTGTCCGTCGATACACGTCGTGCCAGCACCACAGGCCGTTCCGGTGTCGTTGCCGATGAACGCCAGCTTGCGACAGTTGCCGCCGTAGCAGGTGTTCAGGGGATCCGAGATCGCCGAGCAGGTCCACACGGAGCCATTGCCACACTCCTCAGGTGTCCATCCGGCCAGGACGTCGGGCCGCAGGTCCCCATCAAAATCGAAGCTCGTGCCGCCTCCAACGCCGGGCTTGTCTCCGCCGCTGTTGTACGAGGGAGTGACGTCGAAGATCTCGTAGGGACTCACCCACTCATCTTCGAGACCCAGGTTCAGGAGCATCCATGCGCTGCCAGGTTTTCCGTCGTCATCCAGGCCACCGACGACGTCCTGATCACCATCACCATCAAAGTCGTTGGCCGTGATGAGGTTGGCCGGATAGGGCAGCTGACCGGACATCTTCTCTGGGAACGCAAAGGTCCCATCGCCCCAACCCTTGAATCGCCAGAGCTGGGTCGGTGGAGAACCACCGGACGAGAACGACCGTCCGAGGAGATCGACGACCCCATCGTTGTTCAGGTCCTTCGACGTGAACACCATCCCGTAGCTCCACATAATCAGCGAGCTGAAATCAAAGGATGTGGGGATCTTCGAGAAGCCACCCTCGCCGTCGTTCATCCAGGTGAACCCCTTGGCGACCTGCCAGTTGTACATGCCTACGAAATCAAGATGACCATTCCCGTCGGAGTCGATAACGGGGCCCAGACGCTCGCTGGCCTCCAGGGTGAACAGGGGCGTCAGCTCAATGGCGTCCCCCTCACAGCTGGACACGGCGAGCATGATCTCCGTGGGCGCCGAGCAGTACGTGCCGACGGGGTCGGTGCTGTTGTGCGTCCAATCGACGCACAGTTCGCCCGCCTCCGTGTCGCAGTCCGAGTCTGATGTGCACTTGAGGCGACAGACCGTGGCGCAACGGTGCGTCCCCGGGCAATCCGCGTGCGTCGAACAGATGGTCTTGTCTCCCACCAGAGTCTGTCGAACCACCAGGTCTAGATACTTGTCTCCGTTGAAGTCGCCGACCGCGTGCACGGCGTAACGATTGTCATCCGGAAAGACCAGCTGCTGGGCCTCCGCAAAGGTCCCGTCTCCGTTGGATGGATAGATGGACACCGTCTCTTGGTAGTAGTCACGGGCGAAGAAGACCTCACCCCAAGCGGAGCCGCTCTCGTCGGTCTCTCCGTCGCAGTCGTTGTCGATGTTGTCTCCGCAGACCTCAAGGTTGCCCTCATCCGTGATGCCATCGCAGTCGTTGTCGAGACCGTCGTCACAGATCTCCTCGGTGGGCTCGCCGGGGAAGACGTTGCACACCAGGGAGGTGCCGTCCTCCGTGCAGATGTACTTGTCGAAGGCGACGCACTCGCCCTTGCCGACCTGGCACAGGCTCCCCTTGGAGGGGAAGTCCTCGTCGTAGGCTCCGTCACAGTCATCATCGATCTCGTTGCACAGCTCACTGCCACCCGTCACCGGATTCACGGAGCACTGGAGCGACGCCATGTCGGACGCGCAGATCTTGTAGCCCGCGGCGGTGCAGCCACCGAACCCGACCTCGCACGACGTACCGAGCCCCACGTAGTCCTCATCATGGAGTCCGTCGCAGTCATCGTCGAAGCCGTTGCAGAGCTCGGGTGCACCCACGTGCACCGAGGGATCACTGTCATCGCAGTCACCACCCAGAGGACAGCCTGCGCCATGTCCGTCCCCATCCTGATCATGGCACTGGGGCACCACGACCGTGCCGTGGAGCTCCACTTCCAGGTAGGCCCCGTTCGCTGCGTTCGATGAGATCCTCAAGGTGTCGGCGTACTCGCCAGGCTCACCGGCGTAGAAGGTGACCATGACGGTCTTCTTCTCACCGGGGCCCAGAAAGATCTGGCCCAGGTTGGTTCCGAAGGCGCCCGTCTGCGCCATCAGCTCAATACCCGTGAGGGTGAGCTGCAGGGTCCCTGCGTTCTCAAGCTCGAGGTCCTCCGTGACGACCTCGCCCTCTTCCCGCTCGCCGAAGTCAATGCTCTCTGGCTCGACGACAAGATAGGCAAACGAGCCGGGGTCCACGACCTCGGCGTCAGCCAACTGGGCTCCATCCATGGCGGTGTCGGATCCTCCAGCGTCCCCGACAGCGACGTCCGGGGAGATCGCGTCGCCTGAGGTGTCCGCGCTCGCGTCGCTCCATCCATCCGCGAGCACGTCGGCGACGTCCCCGGCCCAGGAGCCGGCGTCCACGCCTGTCGAACCGCTGCCGGCGGTGTCCGCATCTGAGCAGGCTGCGAGCCCGATCACGATTGAGCACACGAGCGCACGGGTGCCTGAGTTTAGGCCATTCATCCAGATCTCCTCGTCCGCTGCTCGCGCGAGCCTAGCGGCTCGACCACCGTCGTTGCAATCCTACGCGTTCTTTCGCGCAAAATCGCTCATGAACTCGACCAGCGTCTCGACGCCGGAGAGAGGCATGGCGTTGTAGATGGAGGCTCGAAGCCCACCGACCTTTCGATGCCCCTTCAAGCCCGAGAGACCTGCCTCGGCGGCCTCCGCCACGAAGCGGGGCGCGAGCTCAGGATCTCGCGTGCGCCACGCGACGTTCATCCGCGACTGGTGGCTCGGCTCAGCGACCGCGCACTCCCACACGTCGGACGCGTCGATAGCCTCGTAGATCAGCCCCG
>CALCNF010000508.1 GCA_937897815.1 uncultured Pseudomonadota bacterium
CCGTTCTGCGCCACGCGCCACAGCGCGCCGTTGTCGACGGAGGCGACGATGACCTCACCGTTGGGAAGGAACGCCATACCGGCGGTGAAGCCCACATTAGGAGTGATGACCTGCTTATCGCCGCCCATCTTCATCTTGATGAGGTTCCCATTGTGGGTCGCGATGAGATTGCCCTGGTCGTCGAAGGTGAAGTCCTCTGAGGTCGTGTACCCGGTCATGGTCTCCCAGGCGACCGGCAGGTCGGCGACCGTCTCGCAATCATAGTCGGCTGGAGGCACGACCGTACCCGTGTCTTCCACAACGTCCTCCGTGACGTCCTCTTCGCCTCCCGCGTCCTGGGCCACGTCTTCTTCTACATCCGGTTCGGGATCAGGCCCCGTGTCCTCCGTGACGTCCTCAGGAGGCTCGATAACCTCCTCGGCGACATCGGGCTCCGACGCGTCCTTGTTCAGCGCGTCGAAATCAGGCCAGGTGAAGCCGCCGTCTGGAATCGAGATCCCGTCCAGCCCAGGAAGGCTCGTGGTGTCATCAGGAGCTATCACGTCGCCGGTGATCCCACCGCCACCGCCAGCGGAATCAACCGCGCTGATCTCACCTGGGCCGCTGCTCGAATCCTCCGTGCAGGCGGTGAGCCCTCCGGCGGCTACGAAGCCACACACCAAAACCAGGAACGTTTTGACCCTAGAAAGCCTGTACATGCATTGACCTCCACCAGCCCATCACCAAAGCGGGGTGGGCCTTCCTGAATGCGGTATCATTGGACTTCTAGCAGCTTGATGCAAACGCCGGTGGCGACCGCTCGATACGCAGACGCTTCCCTTTCGCACGGCCTCGCGTGTATGAAGGTGCCATGTCCACCTTCTCCGAAGCACTAGAGCGGCGTCTGGACTCGATCCATCGCCAGTACGATCAACACTTCGCCGGGCAGGCGCGGGTGACCCGCGACCCCAGCATCCTGGACTCCATGCTCGCCGAGCTGAGCGGCCTGGAGACGGAGCTCGCCTCGGCGACTCCTGGGGAGCGAGCGCCCCTTCAGGAGCGCATCACGGAACGCCGAGCCCTCTATAGCAATGAGGCCAAGGCGATTCGTGAGACGCAGCAGGACCCACGGGCCCTGGACACGCACCGTGTTCAGAGCTGGGTGGAGATCACGCGCTGGCGATATCAGATGTTCTTTGCAGGACAGAGTCGTGGCTCAAGGGACCTGGCGCTCCTCGCGGAGATGACCGAGGACCTGGCGCGCGCCGAGCGTGACTTCGCCGACCTATCGCAGACCTCTGGGGACGCGGCCGACGTCCAACGAAGCTCGGTCCGAGACCAGCTGGTCGTGTACGGCCGTGAGCGAGAGGCGATCGCGCAGGCTCGCTCCGACGCATCCGTAGAGAGCCGCGCGAGCGGCATGGCGCAGCTGGCCAATAGCTGTTTCGCCACCTATCGCGGCCGGTTCGCGGGCAAATCTCGACTGTCGCGCCGCCCGGCGCTTATGGAGCGCGTGGTCGAGAGCCTTCTCGTGGCGGAGACGAGCCTTGCGGGACTCGTGAACTCGAGCGAAGCGCCCGACAACGTAGAGAGCAACCTGAACATCATTCGAACGAACCTCAAGCAGTACCGCAATGAGCTTGACGCGATCCGCACAGCGAAGACCGAGGCGAGCATTGGCGCGCTGATCGAGGCCCTGGCCAACGGCGCCAACGAGCTGTTCGCCGAGTACCAGGAGAAGTTCGCCGGCGAGAGTCGTAAGACCCGTGATCGTGATGTGCTCGAGCAGATCATCGAGGGTCTCTACGACATCGCGCGCCAGATGGACGAGCTGCAGCGGCTTGGAGACCTCCAGGCCAACACGCAGAACCTGCGTATCGTCTTGGACCGCCTCCGCATCTATCTGCGCGAGGACGGCCTGATCCTGGAGGCCCAGAAGGGCAACGACTGATCGGACGTCGCCCTAGTTGTGCTTGAGCGCCATCGCCTTGAAATGGGCGGCGTGGCCCGAAGCCACGCTCAGGCGCTTCGCGAGGGCGCCAGCCAGCGCTCGGTAGACCTCGAGGCCGATGGCCGGCTCGTCCGCCGCGAGCTGCTCAAGGGCGTCGCGATCGAAGGCCACCATAAAGGTGTTCTCCTTGGCGCGGATCGAGGCGCGACGCTTGTGATCATCGTTCACGAGCGCCATCTCGCCGAAGTGCGACCCCGTTCCAAGGGTGGCGATCTCCTCCTCGGCTCCGGACTGTCGGTCCTTGCGGAGAATAGACACCGTGCCATAGCGAATCAGGAACAAGGTGTTGCCCTCGTCGCCCTCGTTGAAGAGGGTCACTCGAGCGCCAAGCTCGCGCTCCTCAGCGATCATGCTCAGCTGGGCCATCGCAGCAGGGGAGAGGTTCCGAAAGACACGAGATTCGCGAAGAACAGTCAGGGCATCCATTCGAGTGTTTCCTTGTAGCTCCGGCCCCTGGGTTAGGGGCGTCATCGTCAAAACATAACCAGGCGAATTCCGGTTGTCATCCGCCCTAAGCGTAGTCCTCAATCGGCGTGCAGGTGCACACCAGGTTCCGGTCTCCCCAGGCGTCGTCTACGCGTGACACCGCGGGCCAATACTTGTGATCGCGCAGTCGCGCGTCCGGCCATCCAGCGACCTCACGGCTATAGGGGCGGTCCCAGGCGTCACCGCCCACCTCTCCGGCGGTGTGGGGCGCTCGCTTGAGCGGGTTGTCCTCCGCGTCCCAGCGACCCGCCTCGATCTCGGCGATCTCCGCGCGGATCGAGATCAACGCCTCACAGAAGCGGTCCAGCTCGGCCAGGGATTCGCTCTCCGTAGGCTCGATCATCATCGTACCCGCCACCGGGAAGGACACGGTTGGGGCGTGAAATCCGTAATCCATGAGGCGCTTCGCCACGTCGAAGACGCTGACATCCGCGCTCTTTTGGAAGGGCCGGATATCCAGGATGAACTCATGGGCGACTCGGCCGCTCTTGCCCTTGTAGAGCAGCGGATAGTGCTCGGCGAGGCGCGTGGCCAGGTAGTTCGCGTTGAGGATGGCCACCTCAGTCGCATATCGGAGGCCAGGGGCACCCATCATGCGGATGTACGACCACGAGATGGGCAAGATCCCAGCGCTGCCCCAGGGGGCTGCCGCGACGGCTCCCGCCTCGTCATCCGCACATGGGACGACCGCGTGACCCGGCAAATAGGGACGCAGGTGCTCCACAGCTGCGATCGGGCCCACGCCCGGACCGCCGCCCCCATGGGGGATGCAGAACGTCTTATGGAGGTTCAGGTGCAGGACATCCGCGCCAAAGTCACCGGGTCGGCACAGCCCCACCATGGCGTTCATGTTCGCGCCGTCCATGTACACCTGGCCACCGTGCCGATGGATGTGATCGCAGATCTCGACGATCTTGGCCTCAAAGACCCCATGGGTGGAGGGGTAGGTGATCATCAGCGCCGCGAGGTTTGGCCCGTGCTCCTCAGCCTTGCGGGCGAGGTCCTCGAGGGAGACATTTCCGTGCTTGTCGCAGTCGACGACCTTGACCTTCATGCCCGCCATCACGGCGCTGGCCGGGTTGGTGCCGTGAGCGGACGCGGGGATCAAACAAATATCACGGTGTGAGTCGCCGTTCTGGTCATGGAAGCGACGGATGGCGAGCAATCCAGCGTACTCTCCCTGGGAGCCGGCGTTCGGCTGCAGGGACACCGCCGGGAGACCGGTGAGCTCCGCGAGCATCTCCTCCAGCTCGTCGATGAGTTGGTGGTAGCCGGGCACCGTGTCGCGAGGCACGAAGGGATGCACATTCGCGAAGCCGGGCTGGCTGATGGGGAGCATCTCGGCGGCCGAGTTGAGCTTCATGGTGCACGACCCCAGCGGGATCATCGAGGTCGTCAGGCTCAGGTCACGGGCCTCAAGGCGCTTGATGTAGCGCAGCAGCTCATGCTCCGACTGGTACAAGGAGAACACCGGGTTCTCCATGAAGGCGCTCGTTCGCGCCAGGTCGCCCGAGAACGCACCCGTGGGGCGCCCCGCCTGGGCAGTCGTCGGGTCGACGCCAAAGACCCCGAGGAGCCCCAGAAGCTCTTCACGAGTCGTCGCCTCATCGAGGCTCACGCTGAGGTGTGTCGCGTCGAGCTCGCGCAGCGCGACCCCCTCTGCGGTAGCCCGGTTGAGCACCTCGGAGCGGCTCTCGCCCTCGCTGACCACGACGACCGTGTCAAAACGGTCTCCATCGACCACCGACCATCCACCCGAGACGAGCGCCGCGGCCAGGCCGTCCGCCATTCGCTTCACGCGGCCGGCGATGGCCCGAAGGCCCTCGGCCCCATGGTAGACGCCGTACATGGAGGCCATGACGGCGAGCAAGACCTGCGACGTGCAGATGTTGCTGGTCGCTCGATCCCGCCGAATGTGCTGCTCGCGCGTCTGAAGCGCCATACGAAGAGCGCGCTGCCCCCGACTGTCGCGCGACTGACCAATGAGGCGTCCAGGGATCCGACGCTTGTGAGTCTCATGGGTCGCGAAGTAGGCCGCGTGGGGTCCGCCGTAGCCCATAGGGACGCCGAAGCGCTGGGTGCTCCCGACGGCGACGTCCGCGCCCATCTCGCCAGGGCTCTTCACGAGCGCGAGCGACAGCGGGTCCGCGACCACGATCACCATGGCGCCTACGTCGTGAGCCTGGCTGCACAGATCGGTGATGTCCCGCACAACACCTCGAGTAGAGGGGTTGGAGACAAGAACACCGAACACGGTGTCGTCGACCTGCAATCCATCGACCGCGACGGTCTGGATCTCGACGCCGATGGGCTGGGCCCTCGTCTCGATCACCGCGACCGTCTGAGGATGGCAGTCGTCCGCCACCAGGAACACGCTTCGCTTCCCTCGGGCGACGTTGAACGCCATGGTCATGGCCTCGGCCGCC
>CALCNF010000509.1 GCA_937897815.1 uncultured Pseudomonadota bacterium
GCTGCTCTCGCAGGCGCTCCGCCGGAAGATCACGAAGGCGAACCAGACGATCCTTGAGACCATCGTGAGCCAGGCTCTGGCCGGCGCGACGGGCGCCATGGTTCCCAGTTCCTTTGAAGAGGACGATGACGACGACGATGATCTCGACTTCCTCGACGATCCGCTCGGAATCGCCGTGCCATGGGAAGAGCGTTTCAAGAAGCGAGGGACGGCGCCGACACCGGCGGGCCCTGACACAGAGCGCGAGGCTGGCCCCGGAGACTCCGGCGGGGTCAAGCCCACGCCTGAAGGCGAGGCCGAGGAGGCTTCATGAGCTCCCGCGTCTTCAACAAGAAGGTCTATGTCTTGCCGGCCATTCAGGACGCGGTAACCGCCTACGATGACTTCGCGACCATGGACGTCGAGACCGATGATGAGGCGTGGACCGTGTCGTTCTCCGAGGTCCACGAGGACATCGAAGACGAGACGCTCGCCAACGAGTTCGCCAACTTCGTCCTGGCCGGGACGATTCAAAGGAGCCGTTGAGCATGCGGGCCGCAGGCGTCGAGAACATCGACGAGAACGTGGTGGGTCCCGTGCGAGCGCGAGCGCTCGCTGGGAAGTACCTGGTAACGAACGCATTTGGCGACTGGCTCTGGTTGAGCCCCGAGGACCTGAAGGCGTTCGCTGAGGGCGCGCTCGATGAGGACGGGGCGACCTATGGTCAGCTCCGCGACGGGCGCTTCATTCACGGAGAGCTGAACATCGACGACGCCGTCGCGCGCTTTCGCGAGCGGCATCGTTTCCTTAACCACGGCCCAGGCCTCCATTTCGTCGCCCTCACGGGAACCGCCCGAGACGATGACGGCGACGTTGCCTCGGGCTCTATGAGCCTCGAAGACGCCGATCGCGTTGTGGACTGCGCCTTCATGTCCACAAGCCCCAGACTGGACCTCATCCTGGCGGGGGACGCTCCCCTCGCGAACCAAGCGGTCCTCGAGCGCATCGTTGATTATGTGGAGAGCAAGAACCGTCTGGCTCGAAAGGAGGTTCAACTCCACCTTGAGAGCGATCTCGACGGCCTCGACGAGACCCGTGTCGCCTGGCTGGTTGAACACGACGTTCGCGTCATCGCGCTGATCGATGGAGCCGTGGACAACCCAGACCATCCGGCGCGCACCTGGGTGCCTCGGATTCAGGAGGCGATCACGGCCGCTGGCGGTGACCTCGCGACCTCAGGGGTTGAGCTGCGTGCCTCCCTCGGTGGCGGCGCGGAAGAGGCCCTGGCGATCGTCGACCTCGCGGTCGAGCTCGGCGTGGTCCATTTGGATTTATCTCCCCAGGTCCCCTTGGTGATCGATGGAGAAGCGGGTCTGGATCCCGAGACGTGGCTTCAAGCCTACGGCGAAGCCCTCTGCAAGATCCTGGGGATGAACGCCGACGGGGCAGCGCTCATCGAGCGATTCTCCGCCGACCTGCTCGCGTCGATCCTCAACGGCTCGCGCCCAAGCCGAAGCGCCATGCGATCACCTGCTATGGACGGTATTGGCCAGCTCGCCTACGGGTGGGATGGCAGAGTCTTCGCCTCCGACACCGGTCGCCGCATCGGTGAGACGGGCGACGCCCTCTTCGAGATCGGCCAACTGCGATACAACGGCTACCACGACATGATGACGCACGGCACGGTCCGTTCGCTGATCGTGGCCGGGATGCTCTCAGCCCAACCCGGCTGGAGCGACTGCGCCTATGAGCCCTTCTGTGGAGTCTCTCCCTCCGACCGATACGCGGAGCGCGGCTCTATCCAGGGCGGGCTGATGGAGGGCTCGATCGATCGTACGCTCGTCGGAGCGATGGACGTGCTCTTTAGAACCCTACATGACGCCAACGACTCGACGCGTGCCACGTTCGACGCGTGGGCGGGCGTGCAGTCCTGAGAGCGGTGGGCGTGCCACTCGGTCCGACGACCAGCGACGCCCCGTTCGATAAGGGCTCCATCGATCCGGACGCGGCGGAGATTGTCTCGCGACTGCAACGCGAAGGATTCGAGACGTATCTCGTCGGCGGGTGCGTGCGCGACCTTCTACTGGATCTCTCACCGAAGGACTTCGACATCGCGACCACGGCGAGCCCCGAAGAGTGCAAACACGTCTTCGGCCGTCGGTGCCGGCTGATCGGCCGCCGGTTCAAGCTCGCCCACGTCCGAGCTGGTCGTGAGATCTTTGAGGTCGCGACCTTTCGTGGTCGGCCCGAGGACCAGGACGCCGACGACGAGTCCGGCTTCGTGGTCCGAGCGAACACCTACGGGTCTCCAGCCGAGGACGCGATCAGCCGTGACTTCACGATCAACGGGCTCTTCTACGACCCCATCGCGCACGTGATTCACGACTTCGTGGATGGCCGCGAGGATGTGAACAATCGACTCGTCCGCACCATCGGCGACGCCGAGCAGCGCTTTCGCGAGGACCCGGTCCGAATCCTTCGCGCTATCAAGTTCGCGGGGCGTATCGGCCTGGATCTGGACCCGCCGATCGTCGTGGCCGCCGAGGAGGTCGCCCAACATATCCATGACTGCCCGGTCGCTCGCGTCACCGAGGAGCTCTTTCGGCTCGTTGAGACCGGGCACTCGCGCCGGACCATGAGCCTGATGCGCGATCTGGGCGTGCTCGCCATCGTCCTCCCAGAGATTCAAGAGGCCCTGGAGGTCGATGAGGGACTGTGGGCCGATTGGGAGGCGTGGCTAGGACAGCTTGACCGTCAGGTGCGTGCCCATGGAGTGCTGCCTCGAGAGAGCACGTTCGCGCTCTTGATCTGGCCGATCGTCTGGCGCCGAATCATGACCTACGAGGAGCCTGGCCAGGTCGACTGGGGAGGCGTGGCCTTCGAGACGATCCTGCCGGGCGCCCTGCGCATGTCGCTACCCGTGCGGCACCGTCACATGCTGAAGTCCACGGCGAACATCTTGCGCCGCATTCTCTACCCGAGAAAGCGCCAGAAGAAGCGGAGCATCCTGCGCTCCCCTGCCCTGCCCATGGCGCTGTCCGTGCTCCGAATGAGGTTTATCCTTGGCGATCTTGAGGTCGCCGAGGCCTACGAGAACTGGGCGCTCATGCTGGAGCGAGAGAACGTGCGGGCGGCGCCCTACCCTCCTCGGAAGCCAGCCGCAGGGCGCGAAGGTGCGCGAGAGGGGCGGCGTGGCTCGGACTCGGACAATGAGCAACGCGGAAAGCGACGCTCAAGGCGCCGGCGACGCAAAGACTAGACGCCCGAGGCGTCAGCTCATCAGGACCTTCGTGAGTCGCTCCAGCATCGCAGAGATGGACTTCCCGAAGCGCTCGCTTCGCTGAGACAACAGTCGCATCTCGTTCGTAGACGCTCGAAGCTCCTCGATCATCCCGAAGACCGGGGCAGGCAGCTGGGCGATGTCCTCATCGGCGGCGTAGCTCTCAAGCGTCGATACTCCCGAGTGCAGCCGGGTGACCGCCTCACTAAACTTATGCTGCTCCTCCAGGTTCCTAGCGATGCTCCCTCGGGCCGTCTCCAGCTCAAACATGTAGTGCTGAATCTGCGACGTGGACTTGCGCACGATCGCCTGGAGCTTGCGCGACGACTGCTCGACCTCTTCGATCTGCGCGCGAATATCCGAGCTCACCTCAGGAGCGGCGTGCCCAGAGGCGCTCACGCCCGGGAAGATGCCAGACTCAGCGTCACCCCCATCTCGTCGCTGCTCCTCAAGCACGGCGCAGCGACGTCGAAGCTCGTCGGCGACCTCCCAGGCCTGGTCACGCTCGGACTCCAGATTGACCATCATGGCCCGCAGCATGTCGACCTGATACTCACCGCTCGCCGCCTCCTGCCGGAGGTTGTCGAGCTTCGCCACGCGGTCCTCAAGGACATCGTTCGCGAGCTTGATCGAGGCCAGCTCATGCTCCAGAACGCTCTTCTCGTCCAGGGAGCCAGGCTCCACCACGTAGTCCGACCCATCCGATCGAATCAGCGGCACCTGAACCGAGGAGAGCAGATCCTCATCGTCGGTCGCGGCGGACGGAAGCGGCGGCGGTGTCGCCGCCGAGACGCTGCTCTCCACGAGCATGTCGTCCGTGATCGCGGCCGCCATCGGATCCGTATCGAAGGGGCTATCTCCTGACGCCATCGTTATGCTTTCCCGGAGGCTACTTAGGATCCATCTGCGCCACGACAGCTCGACCCTCAGCCTGAGGCATCAGCGAGATCGTCGCGGCATCCAAGAGCACCTCAAGCTCGTTCCGAAGCAGGGTACACCAGCGGTCCTTGTACGCAGCCTCGCGACCGCGCAGGCGCATCACAAAGCGGACGCGGTCGCCTTCCCCGAGGAACTTCCGAGCCTGATTGAGCTTGGTCTTCAGGTCATGACCGTCGGTCTTCGGACGCAGCTTGATCGTCTTCAGCTTGGCCGTCTTTTGCGGCTTCGCCTTCTTGGACAGCTCGTACTTGTATTTGCCGTAGTCCATGACGCGGCACACGGGAGGACGCGAATCGGGAGCCACCTCAACGAGATCGAGACCCCGCTCGTTGGCGTAATCTCGCCCTTCATCTGGGCTCATGATTCCGAGCTGCTCTCCCTCCGGGCCAATAACCAGGATCTGAGCGAACCGAATCTCACGATTCACGCGGTGTTTCTGGGGAGCAGCGCCCCCTCGGCGGTCGAACTTCGTACGGCACCTCCCGGGCTTCAGGGCCCGTGATTAATTCTGCTCGGCGTCACCAGCGTCGCGATCCATCCCGTATCGTGACCAGCGGCCGAGTGCATATGATAAGAGAGCGTCCCCCTTGAGGGCAAGCACTTTGGGTGCTCGTTCAAGGGCTACTGGCGCCCTGGGTCAAACGCTCCAGTTGCGCCTGCGCTGTCTGCACATATTCCCGTTCGGTTGGCAGACGCTGGGCGACAGAGACGTACCGGCGCCAGGTCTTGATCGCGTCCTGTGTGGCGCCCCTCTCTTCGTAGGCGTAGGCGAGGTTGTAGAGCGCCTGAGGATACGCAGGGCGAACCTCGAGCGCCTTCACATACGTGGCGATCTCAAGGTCGACCTCTCCGCTCTTCTGGTAAGCGATCGCCAGGTTGTACCAGGCCTTGTAGTAGTCCGGAGTCAGCGCGATCGTCTTCTGATAGGCGTCCTGCTCCTGCTTATGGAGGGCAGCTTTGCCCGACGCGCTGCTCGCCTTATCGGCCTTTCGAGCGTAGGCGACCGCGAGGTTGAACCACGCATCAGGCTGGTTCTCATCGATATCAAGGGCGTCCTCATAGGCGGAGATCGCGCCGTCGATGTCGCCGAGACGCGCGCGGAGGATCCCCGAGTTGATGAACGAGTCCGTGGACTCGGGTGCAAGCTGCACGACCCGTTCGTAGGCCTCTAACGCGTCCTCAAGCCGACCGTTGTCCTCATAGGCGAGCGCCAGGTTGTACCAGGCTCGGGTGTAGCGGGGGTCGGCCTCTACGGCGTTTCGGTAGGCGCGAATCTCTCGCTTATATTTACGGAGTTTTCCGTAGACGACGCCCAGGTTGTACCAGGCCTCCTTAAGCTCAGGATCGAGACCGAGGCACTCCTCATATGACTCCGCTGCCTTGTCGTAATCACGCTCCTTGAAGTAGTCGTTGGCCTGTCGGAACAATTTGCCCGCCGCGGCAGAGTCCTCCTCAGCAGACGCTGAGGGAGCGAGAAAAGCCGACACGACAACGATGGCGATCACGCCGCACCAGCGACTCCAGGACGAGCGCCTTGTATCCAACCCTGCCACCAGCCAACGACTCCCATAGTTCGAGACGACCGACACGAACATCACTAGGCGAGCATGTCGTGACGTGTCAACGCGGCGCACGGGGTTGGCCTCTGATTGGCGCCCTGAGCCTGTGCATGGCCTGGGGCTGCAAACCAGCCAACGAACCCCCTCGACACGAAGAAGCCGTGGTCGCGCCCGATGTCTCAATGTCCACCACGACCGCGTCGGATGACGCCGCTGTGGCGGCCCTCGGGAGCCTCAGGGTCGTGATGCACGAGGACCGCCCTGCCGGCGAGCAAGCCCAAGCGAAACCGACCGTTCGCGCCGAGGCGGAAGGCACAGCGAGTGAGGAGCCGGCGAGCGAGGACCGAAGGCTCGCACCCGAGGCCCTTGAGGCGCTGATCGAGGCCGCCCGGGTCGAGCCTACAGGCGACGCAGAGGCGACGGCAAAACGGCTCAACGCCCGAGGTTTAAAACACCACAAACGACTCGATCTCAGCCAAGCGATCACCGAATACCGATCGGCGCTTCGAGCGTGGCCTGGCCACCTCTATGCCCGCTACAACCTGGCTTGTGCGCTGCAACTTCGGCGGCGACCTCAGGAGTCCTTTGACCAGCTCGCCGTGCTCAACGGCCTGAAGGACCGGGGGGGGCTGGACCTCCTCCGCGAGGCCCGGCTCGATGACGACTTCAAGGCCGCACGACCCGATCCACGCTTTCGAAAGCTGACGGGCTACATCCCGGTCGAGGTGGCGGCCGCGAGCGACACCGCAGAAGCCCGAATCAAGCCCGTTCGCGCCCAGCTGCTCGACGTCCACGTCCCCGCTACGATCGGAGAACGCTGGCCGAAGCCCGTAGCTGACGACACCCTTTACGTCCGAGGCGAGGACGCCGCGGCCGCAGACATGGCCGATGAGATCATGGACGCGCTTGGATCCCAGGTCGTCCGCCAGTCTCACGCCGGCCTCGGTCCCAAACGTCCAGTGGTGCTCGTCGTCGCCGAGGCTGCCCGAGCGCCAGAGCAGAAGGCCGACTCGACGGCC
>CALCNF010000510.1 GCA_937897815.1 uncultured Pseudomonadota bacterium
CCGACCTCGCCGAACCTCGACCCCTTTGGCCAGCCGCCCACGCGTCACGACCTGCCGGCCGCCGAGGACTATGACCCCTTCGCGGCGCCTACCACGGCTCACCCGACTCAGCCCGTGGTTGGAAGCGCCTACCCGCCGCCTTCACAAGTGCCGACCGTGCAGACGCTCCAGGCGAACGTGGAGGTCGATCCGCTCTCAGGGGCGACCTGGGAAGAGCAGCTTGAGAGCGCGGTCGCCAGTCAAAGCGGCGCCATTCCTGGCAATGTCCACGACCTGACGACCGTGCCACCTGAGTCCTACGCGATCTCTCCCGCGGCCGAGGCACCGGCCCCTGTGAGCGTCGCGGGTGACGCCAACTACCAGGCCATGCTCGCCGAGGCGGGCTTTGGGACCGAAACAGAGACCGACGCCCCAGCCGCTCAACAGCCGGCCGCTGAGGTCGAGGCCGAACCTCAGGCTGCCGAGCCTCAGCCGACGGCTGAGCGCGCGCCAGCCGCCCGCTCGCGCTTTCAGCGAGCGCGACCGGAAGAGGCTCAGTCGATTCATCCGCTCGCCGCTGGAGCCCGTATCCTGGGAGCGATCGCCTGTCTCGCTATCGCCGTCTTGATGATGTTCAACGGTCGGGGGCTGATGTCCGTGATGCCGTACGTCATTATGGTGGCATACGGGTGCGCAGCCCTGTGGGGACTGACGACCTACAAAGGGAAAATCACGGTTCGGCAGTTCGCGATTGAGATGTGCGTGCTCGTCGCCGTGACCCTGACGCTCCGCACCGCCTCTCCAGAGATGTTCTCTGTAGACGCCGGAGAGGACAAAGCTCCGGTGCGGGCGGTGATCAAGCCGCACCTGCCAAAGAACGCTCTCGGGCGCTACACCGAGCGCGCGCTGGAGGTTCTAACGGCCTGCGACGAGCTCGCGAACCCGCTGCCCACGACGAACGCTGAGAGGGCCACAACGCTCCTCTCCCAGGTCGACACGGAGGGGCTCGCAGACCACTACAAGCTCCTCCCGCCCGAAGAGCAGGCGCGGGTCGACGGAATCGAGAAGCGCGTGAAGAGTCACGCTCCAGTGCTCCTGGAGGCGGTCCAAGCGCACCTTAAGACCAACGGTCCAGACGCACGCTTCCGCCTCGAGGGCCGCAAGGTCCATGACGCTCAGCGGGAGCTCGGAGCAGCGCTGTTGAGGGCTCAGGGCCTGCGCGCTCGAATCCTGGTGGTGCCTGATGGCGTGACCAGCGAGTCCATGCACTCCGCAGGCGAATAGCGCCGCGCAGAGACCGCTCTCTATCCTGCAGGGACGCCCCTCAGGGAGATGCCGCCTGCTCGGCCTGCACGGCGCAGGTGCGGTTGGCTAGAATCGCCACAGCGCTCGCCGACTTGCAGAGCACGACCACGTCCTCGCAACCGTCTCCGTCAAAGTCATGAATCCGGAGCTCCGACGGTCCGCTGCACATATCGAACTGGACGGGTCCGTGGAACTCGCGCGTGAAGGTGTCGTTCTGGTCCACGCCAATCGCCAGGTAGGCCGTCAACTTCGCCGTTCCGTTCTCCGTGAAGAGGACGTCGATGAGCCCATCGTTGTTGATGTCCGTCAGGGCAATATCCGTGACGCCACCCGTCTGGAGGACCGCCGGATCTCGATCCACGGGAAGCGGCGCCTCCCAAGGAACAAAGCTGTCCTGACCGAACGCGAGGACGACGTTCTTCGACACGATCGCGGCGAGGTCACTCAGACCATCCCCATCAATGTCTCCGACGGCCACGGCCTGTGGACTCACTCCAATGGCGTTATCGAGAGGAGTCTCGAAGGGGAACTTCGGATCGAGCCCATTGTACTCTGCGTAGCTCATGGATCCCGTGGCCGAGTTCATGACGATAACGTCACCGAACGCGTCGGGGTCACTGACCTCCAGACCCGGAAGCTCCTCGCTTGGATCGAGCACAGCCATGCTCGTCACGCCGCCCCCGACCTTCATGTTCACCGCCTGGTCACAAGCGAAGAGGCCGTTGTCCGGTGTGGGCTGCCAGCAATCCCAGAACGCGAAGGTCTCCATCGAGTCACCGGCGCCCGGAAGCTGAACGAAAGGCCGCCACGGACAGTAGCGAAGCATCGGCGGGAGATCGGGCTTGTCATAGATCGTGCTGCAGACGGGGTCCTTCTTGCTGTTCGTCGCGACCAGCATCCCAGGGACGATGTCGTTGAAGGGGTTCATCAACGCGAAGTCCTTGAACGACTCGCCCAGGAACTCACGTCCATTATGCGGCTTGAACATGGCGTCCGAGATGTCGGTCAAGCGGAACGGATCCCAGAAGTCTGAGCTGGGGGCGATGTTCACGAAGATCGCGATGTTGTTCTGAGGGGTGCTCGCCGTTCCTCCCGTCATCACGAGGTCCGGAATGCCGTCGCCACCAGAGCCGACGCTCGCGGCCACATCCGCGATCATGAGGTTCTCGGCCTTCACGTGACCGAAGCTGATGCTGTCGGTGTACAGGTCGAAGGGAAGACGGTCATAGGCGGCAGGATAGGTCGGCATGTCGGGGCCGTAGATAGGAGGCTGGATACCCCACACGAAGATCGTCGGAGAGAGCTTCGTCTTCCACCCCTTGAAGATGTAGTTCGGGTCGAAGAGGTCCGTCACCCACCAGCCTCGGTACTGGCCCCCAAGCTTGTGATAGAAGGCCAGCCAATCGTCCGGGGTGGAGGCCGCGGTCTTCGTGATACCGACGATCTCCGCCTTCCCATCCCCGGTGAGGTCACCGACCGCGATGTGCTCGAGAGTCTCGCCGAGATTCTCTTTGCCCAGCGGCGTCACGAGCGCTCGAGTGCCTTTCATATCGAAGACGTTCTCGGTCGACTGATTCATGATGATGCCGATGCCCTTGGACCCGTAGTCCAGGGCCAGGTCCGGATAACCATCGTTGTTGAGATCAGCG
>CALCNF010000511.1 GCA_937897815.1 uncultured Pseudomonadota bacterium
GCGGCCAAAGAGATACCGTAGCGGCTCATGGCTCCTAGCGCGCCCGCCACACCGATCATCCACAGCTCACGCATGAGGCTCTCCTTGGGCGGGTCCGGGCCGACTCGCGCCGTCCTCGACGGCAACGCCGGCGCGTCTAGCCAGCGATGTAGGGCTGGATCGCCTCACCGAAGAGCCGATGCAGCATGAAGTCGGGAAGAATGTACTGGGGCATCACCACCGACGAGTCGTGGGCGTGGCGCACGACCAGCGCCAGTCCCTCACGGTCGGCGAACATCCCCACCTCACGGCGGTCGCGGACAGCCTGCTGGACGAAGACGCTGTCCTCACCGTGCTGCATTTCCGGAAACGGACTGTCCTGCCAGAGCGCCTTGGTATAGGCGAAGGAGAACCCAAAGCCCAACAGGTTGGTCTGAACCCACTGGGTCTTCTCTTGCTCCGTCTTGTTGCCAATGTTGTACGCACGGATGGGCTTGTTGGACTCCACCAGCAGGTGAAAGTTGGCGGCCGCGGCCGTGTCCCAATAGAAGAGCCCACGATGGGTCGTGCTCCAGGCAAACCAGCCGCTGAGCTTAACGAGCTCACAGGTCTCCAGGTACGCCGCCATCTTCTCAAGGTAGCGCGGACCGTAATAATCATCGTCGTCGAAGTGGGCGAGCAGCTCCCCCGAGGCGAGCTCTGCGAGTCGATTACGCTTCTCGCCGACGCTCAGCCGCTTCGGATCGTGGACATAGCGGACCCGGGGGTCCGTCTGGGTCATCATGAAGGGCGAGGGCTCAGGACTGTCGTCCAGAACCACGAGCTCCTTATTCGGCCAGGTCTGAGCGTCAAACGCTCGATAGAGCCTCTCCATATGGTGCCCACGACCATAGGTGGGAGTGACGACGCTAACCTTCCGAGACACAGGGCTCTCCAGACCTGCGCGCCGAACATGAGCGCACGGCGTAAAGCAGGTACTCAGCTATCCAGATCGCATGAAGGCGCGTGGAGAGCAAACAATGTGTCCCATGTTCCCCCTCAACGGGCCCGAGGAAAGTTGATGGGGGTCAAGGGGGAACATAGGATGCTGAAGGTAGACTGCTGACCCTGAAATCAAGAGCGGCGACACCAATCGCTGACCGCCACGAGAGCCGATCGTCGCGTGTAAACCCATCAGCAGGACCTGCGCGTCTCCTTCGGCCTGGAAAGGTGAGTTCATGAACGACGCTGATGATTCTTCGGGCGATGTCGAGATGCGCTCGCGCACGATCCATCGGGATGACGTCTCATTTAATGTGCGGGCGGGCGGCACTTACGACCGCTTTTGGGAGCGCGTGAACTCTGGTTCCTGGGAGCCTCAGACCTTCCGTGTCCTGCGCGACCACCTCAAGCCGGAAGAGACCATGCTCGACATCGGTGCCTGGATCGGGCCCACGGTCCTGTACGGCGCCATGTGCGCCGGCGAGGTGATCGCCATCGAGCCCGACCCTGTCGCTCACTCCGAGCTGATGGCCAACCTGGCCCTGAACCCTAAAGCGCAGGCGAACACCACGGTCGTGAACGCCTGTCTGGCTCCAGAGACGGGGCAAGTCAGTCTCTACTCCGGAGGCTTCCACCACTCCGGTGAGAGCCTGTTCGGAGACAGCATGTCCAGCCTCTATGCCTCGGGCGAAGCCGGAGGGCAGAACAAGGTGGAGGTGAACGCCCTGTCCATCTCGGACCTGGAGAGCCAACAGGACCTCAGCCGTCTGGGCTTCGTGAAGATGGACATCGAAGGGGGTGAGTACCTCCTCCTGACGACCATGGGCGAGTTCCTTCGCAGGCACCGCCCGACGCTCTTCATCTCGTTCCACCTTCCACCCGCGGAGCACCGAAACGAGAGGATCCAGGAGACCTTCGAGTTTCTCTGCGAGACTTTCCCTCATATCTACACCGCAAAGGGGCAGCCGGTTCCGCTTCGCGAGGTCCTCGCCATGGGGCCTGACTGGTCGACGATGGCTCCCGACTCTCCCGCAGAGATGACGATGACCGTGGCTCGTGCTGGGTTGATCGCGACCTTCTAAGAGACGAATCAACCGCGAAGGAGGCCCTCAAGCGCGACCCGTCGCCGTCGAAGGCCCAGGCCTAAGCCAGCGATGATCAACGCCCCGCCCCACAGCTGGCTCACGGCCAGACCCGCAGACCAGGCCCAGGCGAGGCGCTCGAGGCTGCCGCTGTACTGCAAGGTAGAGAGCGCCTCAACGACGAGGCCTGGGAAGCCCACGCGGGACTGCTCATCGTAGCGTGACTGTTTCTCGTAAGGCACGACGAAGATGCGCTCGCTGACCGCCGCGACGAAAGGCGCCAGGTTCGCCTGCCTGGACGGGACACGGGGGATGCGGCGCGCCAGAGAGCCAGGCATCGCACAGTAGGCGCCCGCGCCCGGCGGGATGCGCCAGGCGGCGAAGCTCGAGAGCAATCCATAGAGCCAACGACCGATGCGAAAGAGCATGGAGTCGCTCCGCCTGGTCTTGATGGCGAACGCTGCGGCCCGATCGCTCTCCGTCCGCTTGAGCTGCTGATACAGCTCTGGGATGCGCTCAGGCGGGTCTTGCAGGTCACCGTCCAACACGACGACGACGCGGCCCCGGGAGGCCCTGAGCCCCGCACATGTCGCGCGAAACTGGCCGACGTTCTCCAGCAGCCGGAGATGTTGCACTTCGGCCTTCGCAGAGAGCGCGGAGAGCCGTTCAGCGCTCCCATCAGAGCTGCAGTCGTCCACGACGATCAACTCCCACTGCTCGGTCGCCATCGCCGCCGCGGTTACGCAGCGCCCGATGAGCTCGTCGAGCACCGCCAC
>CALCNF010000512.1 GCA_937897815.1 uncultured Pseudomonadota bacterium
CCCGGGCCCACGGAGTGCGTCGAAGGTGAGGAGAGCCCCTGCCTTTGTCCCGATGATACGCCGAGCCTCATGACCTGCGAGGGGGGCCAGTGGACGCCGTGCTCGTGCGAGAACGCCGGCCCCGCCACGCCGGCGGGCACCTGCGACGAGCCCTACCCCTTCGACCTGGGTCCCGGCGCCGCGGACGAGGTGACGATCGCCCTGCTCGGAACCTCGCTCCAAGAGGTGCCCTGGCCGCCGTTCATGTCCGCTTGTCCCACGAGCAAGCCGCCCTTCTCAACCGAGTATCACTACGCCATGACCGTCACCGAGCCTGGCGACATCTCCGTGACCTTCGAGGCCATCCCGGAGCCCTGGGAGATCACCCAGTACTGGCTCGACATGCTCGGGGGGGGCGGGGTCCCGCTGCAGTGCAACAACTCCTGGTCTCCCCTGGAGGGTTATGCCGAGGCAGGCACCTACATCATCGGTCTCACGGTCGCTCCGCCCAACGAGATCTTCATCCCGGAACAGGACGGGTGGGAGTTCGTGATCACGGCGAGCTGGAGCCCAGGAGAGCCTCCTCCCTGAGACCATGGGCCTCGCCCTCTCTGTACATTTCGTAGGCGCCCATGAACGAGCATCTTTTCTCTGAGGGGGAGTTGGTCCATGCTGTGCCGCTCGTGGAGGGAACCCATGTCTAGAACCGCCTGCGCGCGCACCTGCGCGAGCCTCGTTACGATCGCGCTTCTCACGAGCTCTCAGCTTCTGGGCTGCGCCAGCTCGTCCTCAACCCTGAAACCCGAGGCGACCGCACAAGCCAAGTCCGCCGCGCCCATCTTTCTGTGGACGCTCTCCAAGGACGGGAAGCCCGGCCGCGCGCACCTCTATGGCTCGGTTCATCTCAAGCCCTCGGGCCAGGAGAGCGTCGACCGGGCCGTGACTCAGACCTTCGACGCGGCCACCGACCTGGTCTTCGAGGCCGACCCCTCGCCTGAGAACGCCGCGGCGATCCAGCAGACGGTCCAGGCGCTCTCGACCTACCCGGCCGGGGAGACCCTGCGCGACCACATCTCGCCCGAGCTCTACGAGCAGCTCAAGGAGGTGTCCATTCCGCTCATGGGCTTCCCAGAGGCCGCACTGGAGCGCCTCAAACCCTGGCTCCTGAGCATCATGATGGAGGTCTACGTCGCCGCGAAGCTCGGCTTCAAGCAGGAGAGCGGGACCGAGCAATGGGCGCTCCGGCGCGCGGGCGGTAAGAAAACGCTCCATGAGCTCGAGGGCGCCGAGGCCCAGCTGCGGCTCTTCGCGTCGCTGCCCAAGGAGGCCCAGATCGATCAGCTCCGAGAGATCCTCGACACCATCGAGGAGGCCCCCGGTAAGCTCCAGAAGCTCATCGACCTCTACGAGGCCGGTGACGAGTCGGCCCTGGCCGAACACCTGTTTCAGACCCGTGAGGAGAACCCGTCCTCGGAGCTCCTGTTTGAGCGCTTCTTCTTCGAGCGAAACCAGAAGATGGCCGCGAAGATCGACGAGCTCATGAGCCAGGATAAGGACTACTTCATCATCGTCGGCACGGGCCATCTCGTGGGCGAGCGCAGCATCCAGGACTACCTCACGAAAGAGCACGGCTACGCCATTGAGAAGATCGCTCCCGGGGGTCGCCCGACAGGCGAAGAGGCGGACGCCCAGCGGCAGGCCAGTAAGAACCTACGCACGTCCGCGGAGGCCGCTGAGCTGCGCGCCGCCATCCAGGGGCGTCTCGACGGCCAGGCCTACGGGGAGGCCGTGACCATGGCCACCGTGGGAGCCAACCAGCTGCGCAACGGTACAGAGGTGATCGAGGGCTTCCGCGATGAGGATTACGTCTCCATCTTAAAGATGGGCTGCGAGCCCGCGGAGTGGATCGGCAACTGGCCCCAGGCCGGGAGGTGCTGGACACGGGTCCTCGACGCGTACAGGCGAATGCCCGACGCCACGGAGAAGGACCGAGCCTTCCCGATCCTGGGCATCGCGCTGGCCGCCGCCCAGCTGGGCCAGAGCGAGCAGTCCGACGAGGTCCTCGCCCGCGCCATCCCCTTCTTCCAGACGAACCCCGAGCTGACCCGCGCGGAGCGGGCGAGGCTGTTC
>CALCNF010000513.1 GCA_937897815.1 uncultured Pseudomonadota bacterium
GACGCACGCGCCATCGGTGCACACGTTGTCTCCGCAGTCCTCCGAGGTCTCCTCGTAGGAGCACTCACCATCCGCGCAGGTGCCCGCGGCGGCGTAGGTCTTGGCCGTGTTCCCATCACACATCGCCGCAGGCGGCGCGTCGCAGACCACATCGGCGCAAGGGTCGGCCGGCTCGACGCACGCGCCATCGGTGCACACGTTGTCTCCGCAGTCCTCCGAGGTCTCCTCGTAGGAGCACTCCCCATCGGCGCACGTGCCCTCCGCCGCGTAGGTCATCGCCGTGTTCCCGTCGCACATCGCCGCAGGCGGCGCGTCGCAGACCACGTCAGCGCACAGATCCACATCGACGCAGATACCTCCGCCATCAGGCGAGGCGTGAGGGCAGTGGAGCGCAGGGTCTCCAACGGCCACCTCAGCGTGGTAGAGCCGGCAGTAGGTCGTGTTCCCCTCCGTGTCGCCCTCTTCACCTGCGGGCCAGCCGGCGCAATCGGTCGCGCAGTCGGTCTCCCAGGTGATGGCGTTCTCATCGATGCAGTTGGCCTCGACCGTCTCGCAGTAGGTGTCGCAGACCAGGACGGGCTCGGTGCACTGGCCGAAGTTCTCGGGCCACTCTTCGGGGCTCACGCAGACGTTATCTCCCGCGCACCAATCCTCGTCGACCACGCAGGGATCTCCGAGATCGTTGTAAACGCAGGCGCCGATGGTCTTGTTGTCATCGGCCGGGTTATCGAAGGTGCCGTTGTTGTGGAGCGCGCGCTGCACGCACGCCTGGCCCTCACCGCAGTCCTCCGCTCCACCAGGGCAGTCCCAGGAGCAGTATCCCTCGGTGCCCTCCTGGACCTCCTCACCCCAGTAGCAAGAGCCGCCCACGCAGTCCGCGGCCGTCGTGCAGGGCTCGCCAACCGCCGCCGTGCCCTCCCCGCTGGGGATGCACCACGTCTGAGCCACCAGGCTCGACGGCTCGATGAAGGCGTTGCAGTGGAAGCCCTCGGGGCACTTCGCCTGGCTCGTGCAGTAGGTCAGCTCCTCGCCGGCCTCCGTATCGATGCCGATGTCGAGGCAGTAGCCACCCCAGGCGCTCGTCTCGTCGGTCTCGTCCTCAGTGATGAACCCGATGCCGGTGCACAGCTGCCCGTCGAGGCACTGAGCGTTGGTCTCACAGTGGCTGGTGCAGTACCCCGCGACTCCGCTCTCGGCGTCCTCGCCCATGCACATCAGGCTCTTGCAGTCCGTGTTCGCCAGGCAGGGCTCACCTGCCGTGGCCCGTTCGGCGTTGGGAACGCAGATTCCGTCGACGATCTTGCTGGAGATGAGCACGGCCGCTCCGCAGCTCATACCCGACTGCACAGCGGCGCAGTCGGCGTCCTTACTGCAGATGATGCTCTTGTCCTGGACCAGGCCGGGCATGCAGTAGATGAGATCGGCCGGGCAGCCCCACTCGTCACCGAACACCGAGGCGTCGCTCACGTTCTGGCAGGTGCCTGGTAGATCGGCGCCATCCTGGCTGCAGCGCTCCGTGCAGAACCCGAAGAAGCAAGTGTACTCGGGGTTGGACACGCAGTCCTCGTTCGTCTCACAGGGCGAACCCAGCAGACCATCCGGAGCTGAACCGGTGTCGGGGGTGACGTCCACCGTCACGTCAGGCTCCACATCCGGCGCCGCGTCGGGCTCTCCGATGTCCGCGGTCACATCCGGCGTCACATCCGGATCAACGGTCCCGTCCGCCGCTACATCCGCGGCCACGTCCGTGGGCTCTGGCGTCGTGCCGCCACCGTCATCGCTGTCCTCGCCACACGCCGTGAGGGCCAGGGCCACCACACAGGCAATCGCCAAACGCTTCATAACTGTCTCCAATGGGGGTTTGGGCGCGCGCGCCCGCGTATCTTCTAGAAGAGAGGCGTAGCTTATCCTCGGGTTGAGCGTTCCTACAAGAAGCTCCGCCGATTCGCTCCAGGGGAGCGCCCCAGAGCCTACAGAGGATGGACTTCTGCAGAGAGGAGTCTAGAGGTCTCCGTCGGCGTCCACCGCACGAACGCGGTGCACCGAGTAGACGCCCTTGAGCGCCTCCAGCCGGCGGGTCACCTGGAGGACCTGGTCCACGTCAGCGGCGTGAAACTTGAAGATGCTCTCGGCGCGGGCGTCGGGGCGCTCTGCGCTGCGAGCGACGTCGATGTTCACCTTCAGATCCGCGAAGACCTTCGTCATCCGGGACAAGAGTCCGGTGACGCCGCTCTCGGTGATGATGCGAACGGTGACCGGGTAGGAGCTCTGGCCGTGCCCCCACTGAACCGCTACCGAGCGCTCATGAGGCATATCGACGACGCTCAAGCAGCCTCTGCGGTGCACCTTGACCAGGTGACCCGCGGTCACGAAGCCGATGATCGGCTCACCGGGAACAGGAGAGCAGCACTTGGCGATGGCGTGGCTCACGCCCTCAAGACCATCTACGATGACGCCTGTCGGACCTCCCGTGACCTTCCGGATGAAGCGCTGGAAGGGGTTCGTAGGAGGTGGCTCCGCCGGCTTGGGCTGAGGCCGCTCCTCATCAGGAAGCAGGCTGATGACCACAGACTGGGGGGTGACCTTGCCGCTTCCGATCTGAAAGACCAGGTCATCGGCTGACTCCAGGTTCTGACGACGCGCTACGTCGTCGAGCTCACCGCTCTTGCGGACGCGCGCGAGCGATCTCGAGTACCTGCGCAGCTCCTTCTCCAGGAGCTGATCTCCGAGCTCGATAGAGCGCTCACGTTGCTCCTTCTTAATGTACGCGCGGATCCGACTCACCGCGCGACTGGTCTTCACGAAGCGGAGCCAATCCTTGGACGGCTTCTGCTTCTTCTTGGTGAGGATCTCGATGACGTCGCCGTTTCGAAGCTCGTGATGCAGAGGCACCATCGAGCCGTTGACGATCGCGCCAGAGCACGTATTGCCCACCTCGGAGTGCACCGCGTAGGCGAAGTCAACGGGGGTCGAGCCCCGGATCAGCACCTTGAGTTCCCCGCCCGGGGTGAACGTGTAGACCTCTTCGGCGAAGAGCTCGACCTTGACCGACTCCAGGAACTCGCTCGGATCATCGAGCTCCTTTTGCCACTCCATCATGCGCTTGAGCCACTCGAAACGCGCCTCATCCTTGCTCTGGAGCGCCGAGTTCGCCTCCTTGTAGCGCCAGTGCGCGGCCACGCCCTCTTCGGCGATGCGATGCATCTCTGGGGTACGAATCTGAATCTCGACCGGCTGCCCCTCGGGCCCGATCACCGTCGTGTGCAGACTCTGGTATTTGTTGGCCTTGGGCAGGGCGATGTAGTCCTTGAAGCGGCCCGGCACGGGTCGCCAGCGATCATGGATCAGGCCCAGGACGTGGTAGCAGTCCTTTTGGCTCGCGACGATCACCCGAAAGGCGATCAGATCGTGAACCTGCTCAAAGGGGATCTGCTGGAGCTGCATCTTTCGGAAGATGGAGGTGAAGTGCTTGGGTCGCCCCGACACCTCGGCCTCGATCGACTCGGTGCCGAGCAGCTGATCGAGCTCTTTGAGGACACGATTCGTGTAGCCTCGGCGCTCGACCAGGCGCGCGTTCACCTTCGACTTAAGGTCGTCGAACTCCGCTGGGTAGATGTAGCGAAGCGAGAGATCCTCCAGCTCGATCTTTACGCCTCCCAGACCCAGGCGATTGGCCAGGGGCGCGAAGATGTCCATCGTCTCGCGCGCGATGATCTCCTGCTTGGGCGGCGGTAGATGCTTCAGCGTTCGCATGTTGTGAGTGCGGTCCGCGAGCTTCACCAGGATCACCCGGATGTCCTTGGACATGGCCAGGAGCATCTTTCGAAAGTTCTCCGCCTGGCGCTCTTGCTTCGACCGAAAGCGAATCTTGGACAGCTTGGTCACGCCATCGACGAGCTCGGCGATCTGGTCGCTGAAGACCTCCCGAAGATCCTCCAGCTGAACGTCTGTATCTTCGACGACGTCATGGAGCAGCGCCGCGCAGATCGACTCCTCGTCGAGGCGCAGGTCACACAGGATACGGGCGACGGCCACCGGGTGTCCGATGTACGGGTCTCCGTTCTTTCGCCGCTGGGGCCGATGGGCCTGCTCAGCGAACACGAAGGCCCGACGAATCAGGTTCAAATTCGGGCTTGGATGGTAGCCGGCGACCTGCTCAAGGACCTCTTCGATCGTCGCCTCGGTCAGTGGGGCTATTTCAGGCTCGGGTTGGGCTACCATCCGCCAAAGGTACCGGTGGACTCCAGGTGGAGCAATTTCACCCGCGCGCTCGCGTGTGACCCGCACGCTGATGTGTCGGCGCGTGCAGGATAGGTCTCGACGCGCGCGCGGGGAGCCGCTAACGTCCGCGGCCAGAACCATGACGAGCGCGCACCAGACCCTTGAGCGCCTGACCGCAGAGGCGGCCCAGAGCGGCGACGACCACCGGACCCAGCGGATCGAGCTGGGGACCTCAGCGGTCGACGCGCTGCTTCCGTTCCTGGAGGCCCGACGGCCTGACGTGGCCGACCTCGTCATCGGCGACGCCCACACCTGGGAGGCGGCCGGCGCCCGAGTCGCGGAGCGCCTTCGCTCCGGCGGCCGGCTCGTCCGCTCTCTGATCCTCGAACCGCGAGCTGGCGACGACCACCTGGTCTGTGAGGACGGGGTGATCGCCTCCCTGGAGACCCTGATCGCGACTTCGCCCTCGATCAACCTGGTCGCGGTCGGCGCTGGCTCCATCAACGACATCTGCAAGGTGGCGAGCCATCGGCGGGGCTTGCCCTACATCTGCGTCCCCACCGCGGCGAGCATGAACGGCTACACGAGCTCCATCGCGGCCGTCCTCTCCGCAGGGGTCAAGCGCACGTGGCCCGTCCACCAGCCTCTGGGCGTCTTCGCCGACGTCGATGTGATCCGCGAAGCTCCTCTGGTCATGAACCGGGCTGGCTTCGGCGACCTCTTGTCGAAGCCCTACTGTCAGGCCGACTGGCTGCTGAGCCACCACGTTCGGGGCGTCCCCTACTCCGCGGAGGCCGCGGGGGTCCTCGACGGCCCCTGGAATCAGATGATCGACGCCGCCGCCGGGATCGGTGAGGGCGAGGCCGCGGCAACACATGTCCTCATGGAGACCCTCCTCGTGAGCGGATTCTCCATGGCCATGGCCGGGACATCCGCGCCGGCCTCCGGTGCCGAGCACCTCATCAGCCACTACTGGGACATGGAGGAGCACGGACAGGATCGCACGGTGCGTGGGCTCCACGGAACCCAGGTCGGCATCGGGACCCGGATCTCAAGCCGAACCCTGTGGCGCCTCATGGACGTGACCGCCGACGAGGTCTTGAGCGCCGCGGAGACCGCAGGTGAGCGCCGACCCGACGATGCTTGGATCGCTCGGTTGGGCGACCACCATCCCGATCTTACCGAGGCGATCGTCGAAGAGATCCAGGAGCAGTTCCGAAAGAAGCAGCGCCACGGAGATGAGCTCCGTCAGGAGCTGGAGACGCTCGGCCGAAGCTGGGAGCAGGTGCGCGAGGAGCTGCGCGCGATCCTCATCCCCACCGAGCGGATCGATCACGCCCTCGCGCAGGCGGGCTGCATCACGCGCCCCTCCGAGCTCCGCGTGGACCTCGCTCACATGACCCGCACCATCCAGTACTGTCGCCACATTCGGGCCCGGTACGTGAACTTCGACCTCCTGGCTGACCTGGGCACGCTCGACGCCATGGCCGAGGCGATCGCGGTCGAGGTGGAGGACAGCGCCCATGGCTGATCGCGCGCTCGTGACCGGCGGAGCCGGCTTTATTGGTTCGAACCTGGTCCGAGCGCTCCTCGCGGAGGGGACCGAGGTCGTCGTTCTGGACAACCTCTCCACGGGCTCCAAGGCGAACCTGGAGGAGGTGGCCGACCATGTCGAGCTGATCGAGGGCTCCATCCTCGACGCCGACGCCCTCAAGCGGGCCATCACCGGCGCCGCCCGAGTGTTTCACCTGGCCGCGCAGGTCAGCGTCCCCGCGTCCATGGTCGACCCGGCCCACAACGACGCCGTAAACTGCCAGGGCACCCAGCGGGTCCTGGAGCAGGCACGGGAAGCCGGGGTCCAGCGGGTCGTCTATTCGGCCAGCTGCGCGGTCTATGGCAACGCCGCAGGGCTCCCGAAGCATGAGGGTTCTACACTCGCGCCGGAGAGCCCCTATGCGGCCTCAAAGTACTACGGTGAGGTCCTGGGCGGCGTCTGGTCTCGCTCCATGGGACTCGAGGTAGCCTCCCTGCGTTACTTCAACGTCTTCGGAGCGCGCCAGAGTCCCAGCGGCGGGTACGCCGCGGCGATCCCCATCTTCGTGCAGCGCACCCTCGATGGGGCCCCAATCATCATTCACGGTGACGGCCTTCAGACCCGCGACTTTATCCACGTGGACAACGTCGTCTCAGCCAACCTGCTGGCCAGCCGCGCCCCGGACGCCCCCGGTGGCGTCTTCAACATCGGGAGCGGCGTCCAGACCTCGATCCTGGAGCTCACCCAGAAGATCGCTGAGACCGTAGGGAGCGCCACGTCAGTCACCCATAGCGAGGCTCGACATGGAGATGTGCGGCACAGCGTCGCCGATATCTCCCTGGCCGAACGCGCCCTGGGCTACGCCCCCGCCGTCGATCTGATGACGGGACTGGAGCGCACCGTGAGCTGGCAACGGGAGCAGCGATGAAGGACAACCACCCCATTCGAAGCATGACTGGATATGGCGCCTCGTCTTTCCAGGTCGAGGGCTCCAGCTATCGACTTGAGATTCGGAGCGTGAACCACCGGCACATCAACGCCCGTTTCCACATGAGCTCGATCTTCCAGGGTGCCGAGAACCCCGCTACCAAGGCGCTTCGAGAGCGCCTGGGCCGGGGCGCCCTGGACGTACGTGTGGCCTACGAGACGAGCCAGGAGCCCTCGGGGGACGTGGCGGTCTCGGTGGATCTTCCTCTCGCGCGGGCGCTGAACACCTCTCTTACGGCCCTCGCCGAGGACCTGGGTGTGACCGGGCCATCTCTGGACCTCCTCCTGCGCTCCGGCGATCTGGTGCGCGTCGAGGGCCGTAAGATGGATCGCTCGAGCGCCGAAGCGGCGCTGCTGGAGGCGCTCACAGGCGCCCTGGAGAGCGTCGTGAAGAGCCAGGAGAACGAGGGGAGCGCCCTCGCGGAGGACCTCAAGGGCAGGATCGGAGTCCTTGAGCGGATCCTCACAGATCTGGAGAGCCGAGCGCCCGAGGTGGTTGCTGGCTATGAGCGTCGCTTGCGCGAGCGGCTCGATGCGGCCCGCGACAAGGAGGGCGTGGAGGTCGACCAGGGCCGCGTGATCACCGAGCTCACCCTGTTTGCTGAGAAGTGTGACGTCACGGAAGAGGTGGTGCGGGCGGCGACCCACCTCAAGACGCTCCGGGAGCTCCTCGAACCAGGCCTGCTGATTCGCGGCAAGCGCCTCGACTTCCTCGTCCAGGAGCTCGGACGTGAGTTCAACACGGTCGGCTCCAAGTGTCGCGACGTCGGCATGACCTCCGCGGTGGTCGACGCCAAGGTCGAGCTGGAGCGCATCCGAGAGCAGGTGCAGAACATTGCCTGAGACAAACGACAAGATGGTGGTGATCCTGACCGCGCCGAGCGGGACGGGGAAGACGACGGTCGCGGCGAAGATCCTGAAGCAGGACGCCGAACTCACGTTCTCGGTGAGCCACACGACCCGCCCGATCCGCGACGGTGAGCAGGACGGCGTGAACTATCACTATGTGGATGACGCCACCTTCGACAGCATGGTCGAGAGCGGCGCCTTCGCCGAGTGGGCGCACGTCCACAAGCGCCGCTATGGCACGAGCCTCCGCGAGGTGGAGCGGAGCCACGAGGCGGGCCAGGACGTGCTCCTCGACATCGATCCCCAGGGCGGCGTGCAGCTCATGGAGACGTACCCGGATGCCGTGACCATCTTCATGGTCCCGCCGTCCATGATCGAGCTGGAGCGGAGGCTCCGCGGTCGAGGCACCGAGGACGAGGACCAGATCTCGACCCGCCTGGGCGTCGCGCGCGAGGAGATCGGCTACGCCGCCCGATACGACTACCTGGTGGTCAACGATGTGGTCGACCGCGCTGCGGACGCCATCGCGGCCATCCTTCAAACTGAACGCAATCGAACCTCCCGAAACGGGAGCTTTATCCGAGAGCTCCAAGCTCAAGGAGAGACCTCATGAGTCACGTCACCGTCTCCGACGACCGACCTGTCCGCGTCCGAGTGGCGCCGAGCCCCACGGGTGACCCCCACGTAGGCACCGCCTATGTGGCCCTGTTCAACCGGGTCTTCGCCAGACAGCACGGCGGCAAGTTCGTCCTCCGAATCGAGGACACGGATCAGAGCCGATCGTCGACCGAGAGCGAGCAGGCCATCTTCAGCTCGCTGGGATGGCTGGGGCTCACCTGGGACGAGGGCCCGGATGTAGGAGGCCCCATGGGTCCCTACCGCCAGAGCGAGCGAACCGCGATCTACCGCGAGCACATTCAAATGCTCCTCGACAACGGCCACGCCTACCGGTGCTTCGCCACGGCGGAGGAGCTGGCGGAGATGCGCGCTCACCAGAAGGCCAACAAGCTCCAGCTGCGCTACGACCGGCGCCACCGTGAGCTGTCCAAGGAGGAGATCGAGCGACGACTCGCCGAGGGTCAGGACTACGTCGTCCGCCTGAAGATGCCCGAGGACGGAGCCACGACCTTCACCGATGGGCTCCGTGGCGAGATCACCATCCAGAACGAGGAGATCGACGACCAGATCCTCCTCAAGAGCGACGGCTTTCCGACCTATCACCTGGCGAACGTGGTGGATGATCACCTGATGGAGATCAGCCACGTGATCCGCGCCGAGGAGTGGATCCCGTCCACGCCGAAGCACGTGGAGCTCTACCGAGCCTTCGGCTGGGAGCCCCCTCAGTTCATCCACCTGCCGCTCCTGCGCAACGAGGACAAGTCCAAGATCTCCAAGCGCAAGAACCCCGTGAGCCTTGAGTACTACGAGCGCGTGGGCATCCTCCCGGAGGCCCTGCGTAACTTCCTGGGGCGCATGGGCTGGTCCATGCCCGACGAGAGCGAGAAGTTCAGCCTCGATGAGATGGAGGCGAACTTCACCTGGGCCAAGATGGGCCTCGGCGGCCCCATCTTTGATCTGAAGAAGCTCGATTGGCTCAACGGGCTCTACATTCGGGAGCTCGGACCGGAGGCTCTGGTCGATCGCCTGATGGGATGGCGCATCCACCGTGAGGCGCTCCTGGAGCTCGCCCCGCTGATCATCGAGCGCATCGAGCGTCTCGAAGACGTGATCCCCATGACGAGCTACTTCTTCGGGGATGACTTCACTTTGGATGATCCGCAGGCCCTGATCCCGAAGAAGCGTGACAAGCTGTCCACCTACAGGGCCGTAAAGTCGCTCACCGAGGCCATCGACAACACCCATCCGTGGAACGCGGAGACCATCGAGGCCACCCTACGAGGCCAGTGCGAGGCCCTCGAGTGGTCCCCCCGGGACCTGTTCATGCCGACGCGACTGATCGTGACGGGTCGCAAGGCGACGCCCCCCCTGTTTGAGACCATGGAGGCCCTGGGGAAGGCTCGGGTTCAGGCTCGGATGCGCGCCTCGCTCAAGGTGCTCAAGCCCTGAGCGGGCTCATGGCATGAAGTAGCGAAGCGAGATCCCGGCGTCGAACTCGTCGTCCACGTCGACCGTGGCGCGCACGCCGAGATCCACCGCGACGACCCGGTCCACGTAGCCCAACCCGAAGGCGACTCGCTCGTGTCCGTCATGATCGTCGGAGGAGAAGCCGCCCCGGACGACCACGGAGCCGCCGAGCAGGAACTGGGTCCCAACCTTGTAGTGGGTCAGGGTCTTCTCTGGGTCGGTCTCGAGGTCCATGTCGGCGTCAAAGGTGAGCTCAAACTGCTGGAATCCCAGAGCGCAACCGACCCCCACCTCCATGGGGAGCTCATCGGGCTGGCGGGGACGCGGCCCATCGGTGGTCTCCAGGATGTTCCGGACGACCGTAGCGAGACGAATGGTCGGCACCACCTGGATGATGAGGCCCGCGTCGACCGTCGTGAACTCCACGTCATCGACGAACGGGACGGGCTCGCCTGCGTCGATGAGCTCCTGCTCCTCGGTCGCCGTCAGATCCGGCTCACCGATGGTCAGCTTCCCGTAGTTCACGCCCACGCCGAGATGAAATCCGAAACCGTCCGCGCTGTGACCGCCGGAGAGCGCGCCCCGGATGCCGTTGCCCGCGCGGTCGAGGTTGCCGAGCGTCGAGTCGATACGCGTGTAAGCCACGCCCATGCCGATGACCGGGTTGGTCTTCGAGTCCACGGCCGCGGCGGTCATGCCATGCCCACCCGTGTGGTCGTTGTAGACGTAGTTGCCCTCGACGACATACTGCCGCGCGAGCGTCATCCCCGCCGGGTTGAAGTAGAGCGCGTTGACGCCGACCGCGCTCGCGCTCACGGCGTCCGCCATGCCCAGGCTGGTCGTCGACGCTCCATCTGGACGCGCCTGGGCGACCGCTGGGAGGAGGAGCAGCGCGAGGAGGAGCGGGCAGATGCGGCGACTCATGAGACCCCTGGGATCGGAGATACGACAATGCGCTTCAGACCGACCTTAGCCGCGGGTCGGATCGTGTCAATCTCCTAACGCTCGAGCCGGTCGGAATCGTCCCGGATCAGCTCCGGATCAAGACGCCGAGCCGAGACCCAGCAGATTGCGTCGTGCTCGAGCGACCTCGTCGTCGGAGACGTCGTTCCAGCGCTCCTCCCTCGAGCCCGAGTCTGAGCGCGTCGCGCCCCCACGATCGGCTCCGGTCTGGGCGAGGATTCGCTGGCGAACGGTCGGGGAGGCCGGTGCCTGGGGAACGGCTCCAGCCGAGTCGTCCGAGACCAGCTTCCAGTATCCATGGCCGCCATCCGTGAAGATGACCCCCCGCTGCTTGCCCAGCGCGATCTTCAGCGCGCGCAGGGGGCTCGCGTCGGTCATCTCATGGTCGATGACGACCTGGAGGAGCGCGTCCTCGTGGTGCCAACCCGAGTTCGCCTCCATCCAGAGGATGAGCGCGTCCCCGACCCTCTTGCGGCTCCTCCGCTTCGAGCGCGTCGGGACCTCTACGGGCGCTGGGGCCTCGTCGAGTACTGCAGGAGCGCGCTCCCTCGTCACTCCCGAACGCGGGGTCATCGAGCGACCCGCCTCCAAAAGATGAATCAGAGTCTCAAGGGACTCCTGAGGTACGCGCCAGGTCTCGGTTCCGACCGACACATGCAGCTCACCGTCCATCCACTGGACGCTGGCAGACTCTCGGATCGGTGGGGGGGAACTCACATTCATGAGGCTAAGCAGCAGAAAGATCACCCGCAAGAGGGCAGCCCCCTTCGCCTGTGACCTGGGCTGGCCTGTCACTCGTTCGTTGACGCTCTGGCAGTAGCCCGACTAGGCTCCGCCCGCTCGACGTACCCATTGAGGAAACGGCTCGGTGACACAAGACGCCCCACTTGAACCTGCACGGACCTCGCGCGCGGCGCGCCCTTGGTTCTGGAAGATCTGCGCAGCCCTGACCGTGCTGTACGCCCTGACCGCCTTCGAGCGTCTCGCCGAACCCTCGCCTCAGTTTCACTTCGTCGACCTGGCCCAGTCCTGGATGAGCGGACGCCTGGACACGGATACTCCGCGGCAACGCAGAGGCCAGCAGCAAGACGGCGACCCAGCGGGCTACCGAGCGGCCATCGACCGGACCCTCGACTCGGGCGGATGGAACGACTGGGCGGCCCTTCGCACCCTGACTCTCAAAGACGGGACGGTCGTCCGCGGACGATTCCCGTGGGCCTCGGACCTCAGCGAGCGCAAGCACATCTTCTACACCCTGAGCGGCGAGACCCGGAAGGTGGTGATCCCCCGGGATCTGGCGCGCACCTGCGGCGAGAGCGGGCGACGTCTGTGCAACGAGACGACCCACTTTGTGTCCTTCCCTCCCGGGCCAGCCCTGGTCTTCGCGCCTCTGAGCCTGGTGTTTGGCTACAACGTCAACGACGTGTGGGTGACCCTGCTGTTCGCGGCCCTCAACGGAGGCCTGCTCTTTTTGTTTCTGGAGCTCCTCGGCGAGCGAGGTCACAGCCAGCGGACTCGGCAGGAGAACCTCTGGCTCACCCTCCTGTTCTCCATCGGCAGCGTCGTGTTCTTCTCGGCCGTCCGTGGAGAGGTCTGGTTCACGGCCCTGATCCTGGGCGTGACCTGCAATCTCGCCTTTCTCCTGGCGGGTCTGGATGTACGACGGCCGTTCTTGGCCGGGCTGGCGCTGGCCATCGGGTTCGCCACTCGAACGCCGATCGCCTTCTGCTTCGTCTTCTTCGCATGGCAGCTCTTCCTGGGCGGCGGACGTCTCAAGGAGCGCCGCTATCGAGAGATCCTGGTCAAGGGTGCGTGGTTCAGCCTGCCCATCCTGGTGGTCGGTGGCCTCCTGATCACGGCCAATATGCTGCGCTTCGGTGAGCCCACTGAGTTCGGTCACCGCCTCCTGGCTGGTGGCGCAGGCGACCGGATTCGCGACCACGGGCTCTTTGGACTCTGGTACCTGGACAAGAACCTGGCCGCCGCCTTCCTGAACCTGCCCGAGTGGCTCGGAGAGGCGCCCTACATCCGGATCACCAAACACGGCCTGAGCCTCCTCGTGACGACGCCCGCGCTGCTGTGGCTGGCGCGGCCGAGCTCCCGGGCCTCCCTCGCGCCCGCCCTGTGGGCCGCGGTCCTGTGCGCCGCCATCCCTGGGCTCCTCTACCAGAACACCGGATGGGCCCAGTTCGGCTATCGATTCGTCCTGGATTACCTGCCGTATCTGGTCGCCCTGCTCGCCGTTGGCGGGCGAAACCTGGGCCCGTGGTTCAAGGCCGCTGTTCTATGGGGGGTGCTCATCAACCTCTTCGGCGCCATCACCTTCGGGCGCTTCGAGAGCCTCTACCACTAGAGATGACTCTTGACGCCAACCGAGGGCAGGCGTAGGACCTTCGGTCACATTGACACTGTGTGCGAAGCATCACGGCACGCTGGAGGCCCGGAACCATGGCGCATAAAGACTTCATTTTCACCTCTGAGTCGGTGAGCGAGGGCCACCCCGATAAGGTCGCCGATCAGATCTCCGACGCCATCCTGGACCGCCTGCTGGAGCAGGACCCGAAGTCCCGCGTCGCCTGCGAGACCATGGTCACCACGGGCGTGGCCACCATCGCCGGTGAGATCACGACCAAGGCCTACGTCGACATGCCCCAGGTCGTGCGCAACACCCTGAAGGACATCGGCTACAACGACTCATCGGTCGGCTTCGACTGGGAGACCTGCGCGGTCCTCACCTCCATCGATCAGCAGTCCGCTGATATCGCCCAGGGCGTGAACGATGGCGAGGGGCTCTTCGTCGAGCAGGGCGCCGGTGACCAGGGGCTGATGTTCGGCTACGCCATCAACGAGACTCCGGAGCTGATGCCGCTCCCCATCCAGGCCTCCCACCAGCTGGTGCATCGCCTGGCGACGGTCCGCAAGAGCGGGATCGTGAACTTCCTCCGGCCGGACTCCAAGAGCCAGGTCACCGTGCAGTACGAGGACGGCAAGCCCAAGCGAATCGATACGGTTGTGGTCTCCACCCAGCACTCGCCGGACGCCTCCTGGGACCACGTTCGAGAGGCCGTGATCGAGACGGTGATCAAGCCGACCATCGATCCGGCCCTGATTGACGGAGAGACGAAGATCCTCGTGAACCCGACCGGTCGCTTCGTGATCGGTGGGCCCATGGGCGACTGCGGCCTGACCGGTCGTAAGATCATCGTGGACACCTACGGAGGCTGGGCCCGCCATGGCGGCGGCGCCTTCTCCGGCAAGGACCCGTCCAAGGTCGACCGCTCCGCCGCCTACTACGCTCGGTACGCCGCGAAGAACATCGTCGCCGCGGGCCTCGCCCACCAGTGCGAGATTCAGGTGGCCTACGCCATCGGCGTCGCCGAGCCCGTATCCATCCTGGTCGACACCTTCGGGTCCGAGACCGCGGACCTCGACAAGATCAACAAGGCGGTCCGTGAGGTCTTCGACTTCCGACCCGCCGCGATCATCGATCAGCTCGATCTCCTTCGACCGATCTTCCGCGCGACGGCGGCCTACGGCCACTTCGGGAGGAGCGGCGACGGCTTCACCTGGGAGCGCACAGATCGCGCCGAGGCCCTGAAAGCGGCCCTGTAGACCGAGACCCGAGGTTCAGACCGACAGGTCGGGCCCGTCGCGATTTGCGTTGACAGTCGCGCGGGCTCCCTCTATATCTTCGCGCCTTCGTGCGCTAGGCAGTGCCGGGACGCGAAGGCTCTTCGAAGAGCACAACAGACACCCGATTTAGGAAACAGGCTCATGGCAACCGTCTCCTTCAACCAGAATACGATCGAGCGCGAGTGGCTCCTCGTCGACCTCGAGGGCGCGACCCTCGGTCGCGTGGCATCTCGCGTTGCGGCCGTCCTGCGCGGCAAGCACAAGCCGACCTTCACCCCCAACGCTGACTGCGGCGACTTCGTCGTCGTGATCAACGCCGACAAGGTGAAGCTCTCCGGCAACAAGATGCAGGACAAGATCTATTACAGCCACAGTGGCTACCTCGGCGGTCTCAAGGAGATGCGCGCAGAGGAGATGCTGGAGAAGCACCCGGAGCGCCTCATCGAGAAGGCGGTCAAGGGCATGCTGCCCCGTGGTCCTCTCGGACGCCAGCAGTTCAAGAAGCTCTACGTATATACGGGCACGGAGCACCCACACGCGGCCCAGCAGCCCAAGACACTCGACCTGAGCAAGTAGGAAGACAGCATGGCTACCAGCGAGCGTTACTACGCGACCGGACGACGTAAAGAGTCCTCCGCTCGAGTTTACCTCTCCCCCGGGTCGGGACGCATCCTCGTCAACACGCTCCCCGCGGACGAGTACTTCAAGCGAGACACGCTGATCATGCGGATCAATCAGCCCTTCGAGTTCACGGAGACCGAGGGGCAGTACGACGTGAAGGTGATGGTCAGCGGCGGCGGGCTCTCGGGCCAGGCCGGAGCTGTGAAGCACGGCATCAGCCGAGCGCTTCTTGAGGCTCAGCCCGATCTTCGTCCCACCCTGAAGCGCGCCGGGTTCCTCACCCGCGACGCACGTCGAGTGGAGCGAAAGAAGTACGGACAGCCCAAGGCACGCAAGCGCTTCCAGTTCTCGAAGCGCTAGGCCTCTGGCGCCTGCGCGGTGGACCGCTCCGAAGAATCAGAGCCAAAAGGCGACTGGGCAGATTCGGTCTATCCGCTGCTCCAGAGCTCCGGGCCCGACGCGGCCCCGGAGCGTTGGTGGTCAGCGCCCGCTCACGAAGGCAAGGTTCGGCTGGCGCTGCTCGTCTTTGTGGCGACGCTGTACCTGCCCAACCTGGGCTCCTTCGGCCTTTGGGATCCCTGGGAGACCCACTACGGGGCCGTCACCACCCACATGGTGGAGTCCTACGACTGGGTGAGCCCGTGGTGGGGCTATAAGGAGAAGATCGGGACCCACAAACGTCAGGGGAACTACTTCTTCTCGAAGCCGATCTTCATCTTTTGGAGCGAGGCTTTCTTCTGCAACATCTTTGGCCGGGGAGAGCTGGCCATTCGCCTGCCCATGGCGATCCTGGCCATGCTGGCCGTTCTGGCCGTCTATCTCTCCCTGTCGAAGATATGGGGCCGGCGGGTCGGGGTCCTTGGCGGGGTCGTGATGGCCACCGCCCCTGAGTTCTACATGATCAGCCGGCAGGCCCAGACGGACATGCCCTTCGTCGGGACCATGATCGTCGCCATGAGCTTCATGATGATGGCGATCTTCGCGCCAAGGGAGCGGATCGCCCCGGCCCGATTCTGGCGCTGGATCGGGGGAACGGTCGCCTTCATTCTGATCTCGACGATCCCCCAGTACGCCATCGTAGCGACGGACGTCGACGGCCCCTTCCCTGAGTCGATCAGCTCGCTCGCTGATCTCTGGAAGACCATCCAGCTCAGCGGCTGGATACACGCCAGCGCCTACATTCTCGTGCTCTTGGGCGTCCTCGCGTGGTGGGGCGTGCGTCTGCGGCGCGATCTGCGCGGGGATGAGGACCCATACGTCGTGCGGGATCGCTGGATTCGAACCTGCTACCTGGCCGTGTTCTATGTGATGGTGGCGCAGAGCACCTACGCCAAAGGGCTCCTGGGCTTCCTCTTGCCCGGCTTCATTCTGTTCACCTACCTCCTGGGGTCGGGAACCATGGGGCGCCTGGTGCCTCGCCTGGAGATCCCTCGGGGCATCCTCCTCTTCCTCACGGTGGGCCTGCCCTGGTACATGGCCATGTTCGCCAAGCACGGCTGGGCCTACTACAACCGCTTCTTCATCCATGACCACTTCAAGCGCCTGGCCTCGGGCGTTCATCAGGTCGACAGCGGGAACTTCGAGCACTACATCAAGTGGCTCGGGATCGGTCTCTTCCCCTGGGTCGCCTTCGCGCCCCTCGCCATCGCCTGGCTCATCAAGCAGCGCCATGATGTCCCCGATCGACGTCAGCAGGCGCGCCTGTTCGTGACCCTGTGGTTCGTGTGTGCGTTCACGCTCTTCACCCTGTCGAGCACGAAGTTCCACCACTATATCTTCCCGGCCCTCCCCGCGATCGCGATCCTCATCGCCCTATTCCTCGACCGCGTGTTGGAGGATCGAGGACACTGGGGCCGGCTCACGGCCGTCGTAGGTCTCGCCCTGTTCTGCGCGCTCGCCCGCGACATCTATGAGGACAAGCAGCACATTCGCAACCTCATGACCTACAAGTACGACCGGCCGATGCCTGAGAATCTGCCGATCGACCCCAAGGCGCCCGTCAGCAAGGGATCCGAGACTACGTGGGAGGAGAGCGCGTTCTGGCGTCACACCCCGGAGTCGCTGCGCACGATCCTCACGAGCCCTGCTCTGCGCTACGAGACCTTCATCGGCGGCGTGTCGGTGGTGGGGATCCTCCTGCTCATACTGTTCTTTGCGGTCAAGACCCGGATGGCGGCCACGGCGGGACTCGCGCTGCTGGCCACGGCCATGACCATGTGGTCTCTGAACTACTACATGCCGTCCCTGGCGCCCCACTGGTCGCAGAAGTATCTGTTCGACGCCTACTTCGACACCTGTACGCGCCTGGAGAATCCGCCCGAGATCGACGAGGCCTATCGACCGCTTCTGGCCGACCTGGGCTTCGAGTCGCTGGCCCGCGAGACCGGGTACCAGGAGAAGATCGTCTGTGAAGAGGACGTGATCAGCTGGCTGATCACGTGGCGAGGCGAGACCTACTACTCCTACAACGAGGTTCAGCCTATCGAGAAGGAGGCGCCTCAGTTCCTCCCCTACCTGGAGGACCGCAATCACGGGGAGCCCTTCTACGTGCTCATTGAGCGAGGCAAGATCTCAGGGTTCAAGAGCAAGCTTCAGGGCTACAGCGATAAGCTTCGCAAGAAGAAGCACAAGGGCTGGAGCGACATCGAGCGCTGGGAGGTCGACGTCGTCGGCGAGGACTCCAAGTACTTCCAGATGGTCCGGGCGAACCCGGTTCGAAGCTCCGACGAGCCTCCTCAAAAGGAGTCTCAGGCGCAGAGAGCGTCACCCACTCGAGGCTGAGCGGCCTCCTGTGACCTACGCGCCCTTGGAGAGAAGAACCGCCGTCAGGTAGCGCCCCTCGGGGGCGACCGCGGAGAACGGGTGGTCAGCGCCCTGGGTCCAGACCTCATGGATCTGAACGCTGTGGCGGCCTCTGTGTCCGGCGTCCGTGAGCATCCTCAGAAAGTCCGCATCAGAGACATGCTGGCTGCAAGAGCAGGTCAACATCAGTCCGCCCGGCTCGAGGACGCTCATGGCCAACGTGTTCAACCTCGCGTACTTCTTCAGGGCCTCCGCGGCGTGCTTACGACCGCGGGCGAACTTCGGCGGATCCACGATGATCCTCGACCATGTCCGTCCCAGAGAGCGGCTCTCCTTGAGCCAGTTCATGGCGTCAGTGCACTGAACCTGAACGACACTATCCAGCCCGTTCAGCGCCACATTGGTCGCCGCGGACTCGATGGCGCTGTTCGATGAGTCCACCGACATCACAGCTCGGGCACCAGCTCGAGCCGCGTGCAGACCAAAGCCGCCGACATAGGAGAAGAGATCGAGGACGGTCTCACCGGGGCAGAGCTTCGCGAAGCGAACCCGGTTCTCCCGCTGATCCGCATAGAAGCCCGTCTTCTGTCCTCCGAGGACGTCCACCTTGTAGCGAACTCCCCGCTCCTGAATGGTGATGGGGCCATCGAGGTTCCCGTGGACCAGCTCCCGCTCAACGGGGATGGCCTCGAGCTTCGACGCGTCCTCAGTTGTGGCCACGACTACGGAGTCGATGCCCTCAAGGCGCTTGACCTCATCCACGATCACGTCTCGGAGCGTCACCATGCCGCGTGAGCCCAGGTGAATGACGGCTACGTTGGCCCACCGATCGACGATCAGCCCTGGGAGGCTGTCGCCCTCTGCGTTGACGAGACGATAGCCATCCGTGTCTCTCGAGGGGAATCCAAGGTTCTTTCGGCGACCGACTGCCAGCGCCAAGCGCTCTCGAACCACATCGGCCGGCGGACGCGGCGTGAACGTCAGGTCGGTCGAGCGTCGGTGCTGCAGGATTCGCAGGGCGATCTTGCCGTGAGGATTGTAATAGCCGGTCCCAAGCACGTTTCCGCGCTCGTCCTCGACCACGGCTTCACCGCCCAGATCACCGATCTCACCGACGACCTTCTTGATCGCACCGCTGAAGACCCAGGGATGCCCTACCCAGAACGGCTTCGATCGACCGGGCTTGAGCAGGACGCGGAGCGGCTCGGTCATGCGTCCTCACCCGCCTCGACGGCGTCGTCGTCCGCGTCCGTCGCGTCCTCGGATGCGACCGCCTCAGCGCCCTCATCCACGGCCAGAGCCTCCGCGCCCTCGGCGTCCTCAGCGATCACCTCGATGGGATTGCCTTCCTCGTCGAGGAGGATCTCATCTTCCGAGTCATCGGCGCCGGCCACCGGGTTCGCCGATACGACCTTCTCGCCCTTGCTTGGGTTGATGACCTTCACGCCCTTCGCTTGTCGCGAATAGACGTTCACGGAGTCGACCCGAAGACGAATGATCGTGCCACCGTCGGTGACGACCAGGAGGTCCTGGTCCTTCTTCACCCTCGCCATGTCGACCAGCTCGCCGTTGCGCTCCACATAGGGGAGCGCGCGCAGGCCGAGACCTCCGCGACGCTGAAGCCGGAACCTGTGGAGCGGGGTGCGCTTGCCGTAACCGTTCTCGGTGATGAGCAGGACGGTCGGGACCGGAGCACCCTCGTCTTCGTCGACCTCCTCGGTCGCGGAGTCGTCCTCGTCTTCCTCGGGGGCCTCTTCGACGAGCTCCTCGGCGACCGCCTCAGCCTCGGCGGCCTCATCAGCGCCGGCGGCGCCCTCCTCAACGGGAGCGAGCTCTTCGGTCTCCTCCAGCTGCTCATGCTCATCGAGCACGTCCATGGCCACGACCACGTCTTCACCACGCAGTCGAATGCCGCGAACACCCCGAGTCGCGCGGCCGGTGGCGCGAGCGTCCTCGAGGTGGAACACGATGGACTGGCCGCGGGCCGTGACCATCATGACCCGAGAGCCTTCCCCGGCCAGTCGGACGCCGATCAGGTCATCGCCCTCCATGAGCACGATGGCGCGGATACCGGAGTTTCGGACGTTCTTGTACTGGTCGAGGCGGGTGCGCTTGACCAGGCCACGTCGTGTCGCGAACAGCAGGTAGAGATCCTGCCGGTCGAGGCTCCCAACAGGGACGACCGACTTGATGGTCTCGCCCTGCTGCAGCGGGATCAGGTTTACGATCGCCTTGCCGGTCGCGTTGATCCCCGCCCGGGGCAGCTCCCACACCTTGATGGGGTAGACCTGACCGCGATCGGTGAAGATCAGCAAAAGCGTATGAGCCGAGGCCACGAAGACGTCCGTGACCACGTCCTCTGTCTTCGTGGACATGCCGGTTCGGCCGCGCCCGCCACGTCGCTGCGTTCGGTAGTCGGCCAGCGGCGTACGCTTGATGTAGCCGGTCGCCGTGATCGTGACCACCATGTCCTCATCGGCGATGAGGTCCTCCATGCCGATCTCGCTGGACGCGTCGACGATCTCGGTACGCCGCTCGTCGCCATAGCGCTCCTGAATCGCGCGGAGCTCTCCGACGATCACGTCCATGAGGAGGGTGTCCGAGGCCAGGATGGCCTTCAGGCGCTCGATGGTCTTCTGAATCTCGGCGTACTCCTCCTTGATCTTGTCGACCTCGAGACCCGTCAGGCGCTGCAGGCGCATATCCAGGATGCTCTGGGCCTGAATGTCGCTCAGGGAGAAGCGGCTGCTCAGGCCTTCACGAGCGGCCTGGGGCGTGGGGCTCGCCTTGATGATGGCGACCACCTCGTCGATGTTGTCCAGGGCGATCAGATAGCCCTCGAGCACGTGGGCCCGCTCCTGGGCCTTTCGCAGCTCGTAACGGCAGCGACGGGTGACGACGTCGCGCCGGTGGTTCACGAAATGAACCAGGAGCTCTTTCAGGGTCAGGACCTTGGGCTGACCATTGACGATGGCGAGGTTGATGATGCCGAAGGTCGACTGCATCGCCGTCATGGCGAAGAGCTTGTTCAGGACGATCTGGCCCATCGCGCCCTTCTTGAGCTCGATGACCATACGCATGCCGCGTCGATCGCTCTCGTCACGCAGATCGCGAATGCCCTCGATCTTCTTGTCACGAACGAGGCCCGCGATGCGCTCCAGCAGGCGCGCCTTGTTGACCTGGTAGGGGAGCTCGGTGACGACGATGGCCCACTCGTCTCCCTTCTTATCCAGCTCGATGTCCGTCTTCGCTCGCATCTTGATGATGCCGCGGCCCGTCTCGTAGGCCTGAACGATTCCCTGACGCCCGTAGATGTAGCCCGCGGTCGGGAAATCTGGCCCAGGGACGATCTCCATGAGCTCAGGGGTGGTGATCTCCGGGTTCTCGATGCATGCGATGGTCGCCTCAACGACCTCCGTGAGGTTGTGGGGCGGCATGTTCGTGGCCATGCCGACCGCGATACCACCCGAGCCGTTCACCAGGAGGTTCGGGAAGCCCGCCGGCATCACCGTCGGCTCCTTCTCGGAGCCGTCGTAGTTCTCCTGCCAGTCGACCGTCTCCTTCTCGATATCCGAGAGGAGCTCGCCGGCCAGCCGGGTCATGCGCACCTCGGTGTAACGCATGGCGGCGGCGGAGTCGCCGTCGATCGAACCGAAGTTCCCCTGACCGTCTACCAGGGGGTAGCGCAGGGAGAAGTCCTGGGCCATACGAACCATCGTATCGTAGGCCGCCTGGTCACCGTGAGGGTGGTACTTACCGATCACGTCGCCGACGATGCGCGCAGACTTCTTGTACGCGCTGTTGAACAGGTTCCTCTGCTCGTACATGGCGTAGAGCACGCGGCGATGCACAGGCTTGAGTCCGTCGCGTACGTCGGGGAGCGCGCGTCCAATGATGACGCTCATCGCGTAGGCCAGGTAAGACCCGCGCATCTCCTCTTCGATATTGATTGGGGCTCGCTCGCCCTCTGTCGTCGTGA
>CALCNF010000514.1 GCA_937897815.1 uncultured Pseudomonadota bacterium
ATCTTCGGTCTCCGTGACCCACCACTCCTTGGTCACCCGAAAGCGGACGAAGCCCCTACCCGCCAGCTTGTAGCGACCGCTGATGGACAGCACGGTGTCCTGGAAGTCCATGAAGTCGTCTGAGTTGTCGAAGTCGAAGCGCGCCAAAAAGGCCGACAGCCGTAGGGGGCCGATCTTCGGGAACTGGAGACGCATGAGCAGATCGGCGTTCTTCGGTCCCTCATCGTTGGCGTAGACCACCATGTAGCGCATCACCCCGGCCATCCGGTACTCACTCTCGATGTAGAAGCCGCTTCGCCCCGCGTTCAATGTCTGGTCCCTCAGCCACGCCAGCTTGGTGACGCCCGAGCGATGCCGAACCCGCTGCACCTCGTAGAAGCCGTTGACGTAGTTGGGCTCGTATCCGCCGCTGGAGTAGCGGTACTCGAGTCGCGTTCGCAGGGAGGTGAGGGGGCTGAACCGAAAGTTGATGTAGGAGCCCGTGTGGGTGCCCGAACCCTCCAGTCCGCCCATGTCCAGGAAGTTCACATCCAGGTACGGGACGACATCCAGATGCGGTCGCGAGACGGCGGGAACCTCAAGATCAAACCCGCTGAAGGTCAGAACCCCGCTCTGGGCGACCACGGGGTTGTCATCCTCGAGGATCAGGTCCCCGTCGTCGTTCACCTTCATTTGCAGGGGCGCGTCGTGATCGACGCCGAAGGTCGCCCCGAACTTGATCTTCTCCGCCGCGAAGGGGAGGTCCTCGACGGAATCCAGGGGTCTGTAGAAGAGACGCCCCACAAGAAGATCGGGATCGAACAGGTTGTCGATCAGCCACTCACCGCCCAGGACGTCACCGTCCATAAAGCCGTAGGTGCCGCCCTGGTAGTGGTCGATGTCGATGGTGTTGTAATAGCGGTTTACGAAGCTGCCGTGGCCCACCGTGGCTCCCGTGAGCTCCCCGACGCGAATGTAGAGGGGAGAGCCGATGTGGCCGTACCGAAAGAAGGCGAGGATTCGCGCATAGTCGCTCGCCTCATCCCAGTCCTTCTCTCTCACGAAGGATTCGCTCTTCGGGCTCACATCGATGAGCCGGAGGCGAATCGGGAGCCGAGGCGCGACCGCCCAGTTGTCTCCAACAAAGACCGTGCCCAGGACCAGGCTCAAGTAGAGGTCCTCACCGATCTGAGCGAGATCGATCTGGGCCGCGCCCTGGCCGACCACGCCACCCCCATAGTCCATGAGATCGATACCCACGTAGGGCATCATCGGGCGATGGGCGTGCCCCCGAGGTGGGAGGGACCGAGGTTGGAATTTTTTGCGGCCCTTGGCCCCCTCCTCCTCGCTGTCCTCGTCGTCCATGGACTTATGATCATCGCCATAATCGTCTGGGTTCGGATCCACATCCCAGCTGGTCGAGGCCGGCTCCACGTCGGGCTCATAGAGCTCGGGCTCGACGTCGGGACCACCGCCCGCGCCCGGGTCCGGCGGGTCAGACGGCTCGGCCGCCCACGCGCCAGGCGCGCCCAGGGCAAGGCACAGGGCCACGCCCATCACCGCTCGGAACTTCAAGCCCACTGGCACCACCACTCCTGTCTGGTTCTCATGGGTGAGTATCGTAGCGTCTGGGACGATCCATCGCGAGCGCGAAACATTCTACGTTGATTTGGCGCGCCAGTCCGAGGTAATCCGGCGCAGTCATGCGATTGAATGAGATGTTTCTGAGTATCCAGGGCGAGGGCCTCGACGCCGGTCGCCTCTGCACCTTTGTGCGCTTCACGGCCTGCAACCTGCGATGCACGTACTGCGACACCGAGTACGCGTTCTACGAGGGCAGGAAGCGAAGCCAGGATGATCTGCTGGCCGCCGTAGCCGAGCTGGGAGCCCCCCTCGTCTGTCTGACGGGAGGCGAACCGATGCTCCAGAAGGACATCCATGAGTTCGCACAGCGGCTGCTCGACGAAGGCTACGAGGTGTCTATCGAGACCAGCGGATCGCTGCCCCTCGATCGCCTCCCAGGTGCCGTGGTCAAGATCATGGACATCAAGACGCCGGGCGCTCTTCGCAAAGAAGGAAGCCCAGAAGACTTCGCCAACAGCGAGGCCTTCATCAGCGAGCACCTGAACTATGACAACCTGGCCCTCCTGGGGCCCACGGATCAGGTGAAGTTTGTTCTGTGCGACCGCGCGGATTACGAGTGGGCCCTCGACTTCGTCTCCGAGCATTCGCTGCCCGAGCGGGTGGGCGCCATTCTGTTCTCGCCGATTGATCCGGGCTTGCCGCCGGCCGACCTCGCCTCCTGGCTCACCGAAGACAAGCCGCCCGTGCGACTGAACCTTCAGATCCACAAGGTGATCTGGGGCCACGAGGTCCGAGGCGTCTGAGTCTGCCGCAAGACCCCCCCGGTTTTTTTGACCGTGTCCGGGGCGTCACCGACGATTCGGCTGATGGTTTGGGACGGTATTCGTGGTCGATGAAACGCAACGCTTGGTCGAGGAGAGTTGGAGCGACATTCCGCTCTTTCCCCTGCCGGACTATGTCCTGTTCCCCCACACGCTGGTCCCGTTCCATGTGTTCGAGCCTCGCTACGTGAACATGCTCGATGACTGCCTGGCCGGAAATCGCCTGGTCGTGGTCGTGGGATTGCAACCCGGCTGGGAGCTGAATCCAGAGTCCAGCACCGAGACCTATCAAGTCGGGGGAATCGGCCGCATTGTCTCGGATCGACGGCTGAGAAACGGACGCACCAACATCTTCGTTCACTGCATCGAGCGGATTCAGATCATCCGACGCACCGACGGTGAAGCCTACACCACGGTCGACGTTCAACCGCTGCTCGACCGCCCCCAGGGCGGCGACGAGGCGGCGTTGTCCGAGGCCCGGGATCGCCTGGTCTCCCTGGGCGCCAACCTGGCGCGTGAGCTGGGACCGGATGGAGGCGCCCTGAGTAAGGTCTTGGCCTCCACTGGAGAGCCTAACGTCCTGACCCATCGCCTCGCGGCCATGATCGTGCCCGAGCCAGTTGAGCGCCAAGCGCTCCTGGAGTCACGCTCGGCCCTGGTGCGATGTCACCGACTCGCGGATCATCTCACTCAGCTCCTGATGGAGCGCTTGCCGTCGCCTGGTGAGCCCACAGAGTGGATCAACTAGGACTCGCGACCTAGACTAAAGCGAACATCCTTAGATCCATCGGCCGACCTGTGCGTCCAAGTACCAAGAGTCCGATGAGAGCGGGACGAATCAGGAGGTCGGATCCCTGGAACCGTCGGACGAGACGCTGATGCAACGATACCTTGAGGGCGACGCCGTCGCCTTCAAGACGCTGATGGATCGGCACGCCCGGAAACTCTACAACTTCTTGATTCGCTCTTCGGGGCGGCGAGACCTCGCCGACGATCTCCTCCAGGAGGTCTTCCTCCGCGTGGTCCGACGCGCCGATAGCTTCAAGGGCCAAGCGAAGTTCACGACCTGGATGTACACCATCGCCCGCAACCTGATCATCGACACCGCGCGTCGAGAGCGCCATCGAAAGACCGTCGCGCTGGACGCGCCCGCCTATGGGGACGATGTTCAGGGCGACACCCGCCTCGACAGGACACCGTCCCCCGCGCCGACCCCCGACCGGGGCGCGAGCGACTCTCGCTTCACCGCGCGCCTTGAGTCGGCGCTAGAGGCTCTCCCGGACGAACAACGCGAGGTCTTCCTCCTGCGGGAGGTCGAGGGCCTGAAGTTCCGAGAGATCGCCGAGGTCCTCAACCTTCCGGCCAACACGATCAAGAGCCGTATGCGCTACGCGCTTGAGGCCCTCCGAGTCTCGCTCGCTGACTACGCACCGGAGAACCCATCATGACCCTCTTTGTCTTCCAGATACGCCCTGATCTCCAGGGCCGAGGTATAGTCCCGACGTGAAGATGACTCCCCAGGAGCTCGAAGACGCGCTCGTCGAATACCTGTATGACGAGCTCGATCAGGCTGAGCGAGCCAGGTTTGAGGCCGCCCTGCCGGACGCGCCTGAGATCGCGCGGGAGGTCGACGCACACCGTCGAACCCTGGAGGCTATGGAGGGGCTGGAGGACGTCCCGGTCCCCGCTGGTCTCCTGGACGGCGTCCTCGTGGAAGCGGAGCGACGTGCGGACGCGCGGGTCGAGAGCGCTCCAAGCTTCCTGGAGCAGCTCATCGCTGGTCTCCTCCAGCCGGCCGCCTTGACGCTCGGTCTCTTCTTCGTGGTCGCGATCACGGGCTATTTCGTCGTCGAGCGACAGGGCGCGACCTCGAACCCGGAGCCCTCGGTCGCGGTCAAGGCGCCACCGGCCGGTGAGGCGCAGGAGAACGAAGAGGTACCTGAGTTGGAGGAAGAGAGCCCCTCCGATGAGACCGAGGCGTCTTCCGATCTTGAGGACAACAGCGGAGCTGGGGAGAAGGCCCTGGAGCTCGAGTCCGCTCCGGCCCGAGAAGATGGAGCCACAAAGGAGAGTCGCTCCAATGATCCGGTCTCTGAAAAGACGGTCGCGCGACTGATGCCTGTCGAGTCCGACGGGGCCCCGTCCTCGAGCAGTCCCCTCGGTGTGATGAGGAGTAAGGGCGCTAACAAGTTGGGAGGAAAGAAGCGGTCCAGGTCCGTGGATCGCACTCGAGCGGTGAAGACGAGGAAGTCAAAGAGACGCAGCAAGCAGCTGGCGGCGAAACCCCAGGTCGCTTCGTTGCCCAGCGCGCCGCCTCGAAAAAAGGAGAGCTACCGCTTTATGGGAGGCGAGACCGGAACCCGTGGAGGTCTCGACGAAGCGGCTCCGCGACCGCGCGAGTCCATCAACACAGGTCGCTCTTCAATCCTCGAGGGTCTGGCAAAACAAGAGGCTGCGAGCGAATCAAGCGCGCTCAGCGCGCCAAGGCAGGCCCAACCAGCGAAGGCCGTCGCGGCTGCGCCAGCGTCGGACGAGGCCGCGGCAGCGCCGCTGTCCCCGTGGCAACAGGCTGAGCGAAACGCGGCTCAGAAGAAGACCTCTCGATCCAAAGCGGGCGTCTGGCTCGGCGCGTTTGAGCGATTCCGAAAGAGCGGGCAGCACAAGCTCGCTCGTAGAGCCCTGGACCGCCTCGCCAAGCTCCCCGGCTACGCAGGGGTGGCGAAAGAGAAGCGCGAGGCCCTCGCGGGGGGTAAGGCCAACTCCAAAGCCCAAAAGGCTCCAGCCAAGAAGGCTCCAGCCAAGAAGGCTCCGGCCAAGAAGGCTCCGGCGACCAAGAAGTCTAAGTGAGCGCGGCGAGGTCCTGACGCGGGCTACTTGGGGCAGGCCGCCAGGTCAGCCGCGGTCTTGGCCGCCATGACACACTTCATGGACTCGGGCGTCCCGTGCTTGAGGCAGTCGGCCGGGCAACGCTCCTTGAGCGCCTCCGAGATCTTGGCCTTGGCCTCTTCCTTGGTCTCGGCCGGCAGGCTGCTCATGGTCATGGTGGTGATGTGCGCGCACGCGGCTTTGCACTCCTCCTCGCTGACCTTGGGTTTGGCGTCTGCGACGGCCGGCTCACCCTCTGGCTCGCCCTCGGCCTTCTTCTCGTCGCCCTCTTCGGCCTTCTTCTCATCGCCCTCTTCGGCCTTCTTCTCGTCGCCCTCTTCGGCCTTCTCGCCTCCTTCCTCGGTCGCGGCGCTCTCGGCCGGAGCCTCCTCTTCAGAGCAAGCGGGAGCAGTAAAGACCATGAACAGGGTGAGCAGCAGCACGGAAGTCAGGCGCATGAGATGTTCTCCAGGTAGGGGTAGTCCGTGTTTGGGGGCCATCTTGGGACCCCGATCGTCAGGTGGCAAGTGGTGAGCCGCGATGACCTGCCCCTTTGGCAGGCCGCGGTCGTCACATGCAGGTCTCCAGGTCCGCGACGCTCGTGAGCTTGGCCAGGCAATCGGCCTGCTTGCGTGTGCCCTTCTCAGCGCACTGCTTCGCGCACTCGTCGCGAATCGCGTCGACCATGGCCTCAGCCATGTTCCGAGCCATGTTCTTTCCGCCCTCACCGGTCTCGGCGAGCGCCTCATCCTTCTCCACCTGGGCGTTCACCTCTTGGTTGGAGATCGCGGCCACGTTCTCGCAGGCCAGCTTGCACTCCTCCTCCGACGCCTTGAACGCGCAGCCCGTCAGTCCGGAGAGCATCAGCAGACCGATGGCGACAGTGGCGAATCTTGCGACGGTGACGTGCTTTGCAGACATCGTGGGGAACCTCCAGGCGAGATGGGGGTATACTCGGTTCGCACGCAGGTCGTTGTCAACGCACTTGTGGTTCGCGCTGGACCCCAGCAGAAAAGGCCCCCATGAGCCCGAGAAAGACCGAAGAGGACGACGACCGGAAGCTGAAGGAGACCGAGCCCAGCGAGACCGCGGAGGTCGCGACGCGCATGGTCGTCCTGGCGCGAACCAAGGCCGTCACGAAAGAGCGAGCTCCAAAGGGGAAGATCGAGCCGCGTGTGGTGCCCTGGTCTGGCCCTAAGGAGGACACGCGCCCTCCGAGCATCGGCAGCATGCAGCCCCCGGGCAAGTGAGTCGCCGCCGGCGCGCCCCGAGCGCTACTTCGACTGAAACGTGGCGATGGCCTCGTCGATAACCTGCTGAAGGGTGCCCTCCATTCCAGGCTCACCCCGTCGGGCCTGCAAGAACGCCACGCCGTCCGCCCGCTTGGGACCGAGAAGCGTGAGCAGATGGAGGCTCGCGAGGGCTGAGGAGCGCTCCTCGAGATTCACAAAGGAGACCGCGGCCCACCACCAGGCCTCTCGATCACGGGGATCCACCGTCAGCGTGCGAATCGATAGATCCAGGACACGCTTCCAGGCCTCCTCCCTGGCGAACACTCTCGCGAGCGCCAAGAGAAGCTGAGGCTCATAGGGATACTGCTGATCGAGACGTAGAAGCGCCTCTCTGCCCACGATGACGCGCCCCTTCTGCACATCTCCGAGGGCCCGAACCAGCTCCTTACCGAACCCTTTGGGCCGACTGACGGTCGTGAGAACGCGGCCCCTTACCTCCTCGATCGCGTCCACCTTCTCCTCAAGGATCGGAGCCGTGGCCGTGTAGTGGTCGATGAGGTTCGAGACGAGTGCGGGCAGCGTCTCAAGGTCGTGATAGCCCGGGAAGGCCTCGTCAGCGTCCTCGAAGCCCTCGCCGGTCCATCGCATCAATCGATCCACGTAGGTCCACTGGGACGCAGGTCCCCTCCGGCCCACGCGCTTCCGGAGCACGATCTCAAAGCTCTGGTCTCGATCCAGGTCCACGTAGTGAACCGAGTCGACGTGCTTGACCGGGAGGACCACGGACTTCGCCCCCAGGCGACCGACGAGCTGATGAAAACGATAATAACCGCTGTGGCCCGCCTCTCCGGACAGGAGCATCTCCAGATGTCCGTCGCTGTTCAGGTCACGGACATCCACAAGGCTGTGTCGTTCACCTGGAAGCTGGTCGGAGATCCAATGGGGCTCATACCCCCTGTCCGTAAGCCGAAGGACCGTGGGCGCGTACCGGTGCCGCCGCGTGAGCTCATCCGCTACGGCGAAGAGCAGCACCTCGTGCTGCTTGTCCCCGTCGAGGTCGACGCGATAGACCGACACCAGCTCCGCCGGGGAACGAGCGGGAAACCGGGAGACGACGTCCGCGACGGGAACGAGGCTCCCCTCCGTACTCCGCTGCATCCAGTCCCTGGACTGGAACCGAAAGAGCACGACCGAGGGATCGCGAAGAACGGCCTCCGCCTCGGCCCCTCGCAGTCGATAGGGCTCTCCCTCGTTGAACCCGAGGATGTCGAGGTTGAGCGCTGTTGGCGCAGGTCTCGGGCGTGGGGCCGCCTCCGCAGAGGCGCTCACGGTGACCCCCATGAGCAGCGCCATGGCGGTGATGAGGGTCCTCACGGGGCTGACTCGGACGCCTGGCTCGTCTCCGCGCTCTCGGCGCGCTCCTTCAACCGAGCGCGCCGCGCCTCACGTCGCGCCTCCAACCGAGCGTCCTCATCAGCCTCCATCTCATGAGAGCGTCGACCGAGGAGCAGTCCGAGGACAAACCCCACCGCGATCATCAAGGGGATGAAGAAGATGTGCCCAGTGGTCATGCGGTCGATCCACCTGGACCGTCCAGTCGGCGCTCCAGCTCTTTCAGTTCAAGCTCCAGCCGACGTTGGCCTCGACGAATCACGATGAGAAAGGCGATGAGGATGCACCAGATCGCCATGTAAGCGGCGGCAAGGTACGGCACCCCGATAGCGTCTCGCTCGCAGATCTCGACTCGTGTGTCACAAGCTGCCAGCAGCTGCTTGGGATCGGATGGATCCGCCGCTACCTTCGCAGGTTCGGCGAACTGGACCACGGGCTTGTCGCCCTCTGCGGCCGCCTGGCCGTCCTGGGCCCAAGCCGCCGAGGTCATGAGTGATGCTCCAAGGATGAGGAGCGTGATGAGCGTGCGTCTGGGGGTCATGGGGTCTCCTCCAGGTCGTCGAGATCGAGGTAGAGGTCATCGATGGCCGCGGCCAAGGTGTGGAAGCGATAGCGGCCGTGTACGAGGTAGATAACCAGCAGGCCGATGGCCGTCAGCGAGAGGGCAAACGCCACCTGCATCTCCGGGGACGCCAGTCCACCACCGCCCTCCGTGACCACCGTCGGGTGATTCCCGCCCCAGAGCCGAACCGCCACATGGGTCAGGTAGGTGGCGGGGGCGCCGAGCACCGCGACGCCGGCGCTGATCACGCGTCCCATCTCATCGGAGCCGCCGTAGGAGCGCAGCACCAGGTAGCCGATAAACAGGAACTCACACAGGAGCGCCATGGTGAGCCTCGGCTCCCAGGTCCAGTACGTACCCCACGCGGGCTTCGCCCAAAGAGGACCGCTGATCAAGACGCAGAGCCCGAAGACCACGCCGACCTCCGCCATCGCGACGCAGAGACGGTCGGCCCGGAGCGCCAGGGCCCCCATGCCGCGCATCCGACGCAGGACCAGGTAGCCAATCGACACAAGGGAGCACACGAAGAACAGAATGAGGGCGCCCGCCGCCGTGCTCACGTGGAAGTAGAAGATCTTGTAGTCGATGCCCAGGTAATCGGGCCTGGCGCCGCCACTCCAGGGGGACGGAGCGACCCAGAAGATCTGGTACAGGCTGGCTAAGATTCCCAACCCAATCACTGCGGCCATCCAGGGGAAGCCGACTCTTGGTGACTCGCGACTCATACTTCGCCTCTTACCATGGGCAGCCAGGTCATGGGAGCCCGATTCACTCAATCCACCATGACCCGCGGGAACAACCAGACGGGGATCACGGTGAAGAGCATGTCGAAACCGATCATCAGCTTCAGCCACATGACCTCTTCTCCGGGGAGCCCTCCCCCGAGCGCCACGTGGGTGAGCTCCACGCCACCAATGACCACGGGAACAACGAGAGGATAGACGACCACGGGCAACAGCACGTCGCGCAGGCGGCTGCTTGAGAGCATCCCCGCGACCAGCGTCCCCACCGAGGTGAACCCATACATCCCCAGAGCTAGCGCCGTGATGAAGAGGCCGATCCCCTCGGTCGGGATCGAGACCCGCAAGAAGACGAGCATGAGGGGGACCGTGACCACCAGTACGACCGTCGTAAAGAGCAGGACGCCCAGGACCTTCGCCACAAATACGGTCTGCGGGCCCGCGGGCGCGCGAAGCAGCACCTCGAGACAGCCGCCCTGGCGCTCACGCTCAAACACACGCGAGAGTCCGACGGTCGCCGAGAACAGCAGAACCACCCAGAGGATGCCCGGGGTGACCCGCCTGGCGGAGTCCATATCGACGTGAAAGGCGAAGGCGAACACGATGACGAGGAGCAGGGCGAACAGGCCCATCGTCACGACGACCTCGCGCGTCCGCAGCTCGACGAGCACGTCCTTCTTAAGGATGAGGGCGATGGTACCCATGGCGCTCATGACGCCCCACCCACAAGTCGTCCGCGCTCGAGTCGGTGGACCTGGTCGAGTCCGTCACCGAAGCTCGCCACGTCATGGGTGATGGCCACCAGGGTTCGGCCACGCTCTCGATCCTCCGCAAGGACGTCGCGAAGAAGGGCCCGGCCAGCCTCGTCGAGACCCGTGGTCGGCTCATCCATCAGCCAGATCCGCGCGTCCTGAACGATCAGACGAGCGAGCCCGAGACGCTGAAGCATCCCTCGTGAGTAGGCGCTGGTGGGTCGGATGCCGACGCCCCCGAGCCCCACACGATCGAGGACCTGCTCCAGGGTCTTCTCGTCGTCCGGCTGGCCGTAGAGTCCCGCGAAGAGCTTCAGGTTCTCCGGCCCCGAGAGCTCCGCGTAGCAGCCAGGTTCATGGCCCAGGAGCGCCAGGTACCGGCGCACCTCGGCCGCCTCAAGATCGCGATCGGTGTCCGCCTCTCGGATCAAGACCTCACCTTCCGTGGCGCGCAGGGTCCCCGCGAGGAGCCGAAACAGCGTCGTCTTCCCCGCGCCGTTGGGTCCGACGAACAGGCTCAGGGTCCCTGGCTCAAACCTCGCGTCGATCCGCCGAACAACCCAGCGCCTACCGTAGCGCCGCGACAGCGCGCTCGCCTCTATGGTCAGTCGATCAACGCTCACGCCGCCAACCCGAGACGAGCGCCAAGGCGAACAGGAACAGCAGCACGAGTGAGCCGCCGACGGCCACCGCGGCGTGGACGTCGAGCGGCCTGGGTAGACGGCTCACGTGGACGACGAGGGTCTCCCCGGCTTCCGGTGGCTCTTCCAACACGAGGAGTCGCTGAACGTTCTCGGCGCGGGCGCTTCGATACGCTCGAAAGGACCGCTCGGGTACGACCCGCGGCGCCACGCGCTCAGACCACTCGGTCGAGATGCTCAGCGAGTTCGTCTTGATCGGCGGACGCAAGGCAAGGTCCATGCGCTCGGCGACGATAGGGAGCGCGTATCGAATCCGCATCGCGGTCCCGACTCCAGGTGGAATCACGCCCTCAAAGAAGACGGCGCCGCCCCGAACCACGAGCCGCCCCGTCGGAGGGGAGACCTGGAGCGCCAGATGCCGCCGCGTCGTCTCATTGGGCAGCATTCCTTCGTCCATGGAGCCGCCGAAGACAGAAGGCAGCGCGATGGGGACACGCAGACGGTCATCCCCCTCAAGACGAACCAGCCGGCGCCCCGTGGTCCGCACCGTCCAAGAGGTCTCGATGATCACGAATCCATCCCGAACGCTCAAATCGAGCTGTACGGTTCCCTCCAGTTCGTCGACCTCGCCGCCGAGCTCGTAGACGCGCAGGTCAACCGGAG